>CANKSK010000112.1 GCA_947485425.1 Bacteroidota bacterium
ACAAAGAGAAGGAATTTTATGCGTGGGGGGAATTTGTCGAAATGTTCCCGCATCCAATGGATTTATCATCAGTATTTCCTCTAGTTTTTAGCAATCAAAAACATGAATAGCCAAAAAGTTTACAAGATATTTTTTCTGCTCTATTTCATTTCATTCATCGCTATATGGATGGGCTGTGATAAGATTGAGCAACCCTATAAAGAAAGCGGCAATTCCACCTCCGATACGACCGCTTGTCCACTTCCTACTTTTGATGTACAACCCATCGTTAAAAAAGTACTATTGGAAGAATTTACAGGACATACCTGTGGCAATTGCCCTGCTTCGCATGACATTTCATCATCCCTCAAGCAAATGTACGGCAACCGATTGATATTAATTGCTGTGCACACCGGAAGCTTTGCTCTACCCAAGAATTATGCCGATGGATCCTTTGCCTATGACTTCAGAAGTCCTTGCGGAGAGGAACTCAACAATTCATTTGGTAATGATGCTGCAGGCCTTCCCAATGGGATGATTGATAGAAAAAAGGTAAACGGCAATGAAATTATTCGCCCAAATGCTTGGGGCACAGAGGTACAAAAAAGTTTGGGAAATGCTCCCTTAGCAGGACTGCAAATCATAAACAATTATGAAGCCTCTTCGGGGAAATTATGTACAGCGGTTCAAACAGCATTTACAAATGCGATACAAGGAACGTATCAGTTAATGATTTATCTGACAGAAGACAGCATCATCAATTGGCAAAAGGATTATCGAAAGAACCCAGAAAACATACCTGATTACGTGCATAGACATGTACTTCGCCAATCGATCAATGGAACATTCGGAGAAACCATTGCCAGAGGACAATTGCTTAAAGGACACAACGCAAAAAGAAGTTACAAAATACAACTAAAGTCAACTTTTAACCCACTGAAATGCTCCATTATAGCCATCTTGAAAGATTCGACAACTTCAGAAATCATTCAGGTAGAAGAAGAAAAAATAACACCTTAACCTAAAGAAATTTGTATTTGATGGGTTGTTAAAATTTGAATGACCAGGCAATCACCTTGCTATCGTCCCCTGCGGATATCAACATATTTTTGGAAGGAATCCATACCACTTTATTGACTGAATGCTTATGCCCATCTAATTTTTCCTTGTCAATCGTTTTCAACAACTCAAGGGTATTGACATCCCAAATGCGAATCGATTTATCCCTACTCGCAGTGGCAAAACAATTTTTTTCGAAAAAAAACTGTATATCATTTACCGTAAACATATGCGGGATAACATCATTTACCAAGGCGTATTCTGACTGGGCATCCCATAACTTCAAGTGTGCATCTCTTCCTCCGCTGTATAAAATTCCATTGGGTGAAAAAGCGATACTGAAAACAGAAAAGGTATGAGATGATAGGGTAAATAAATGATTTAATTCCAGATCAAAAATGCGAATAGAATTGTCGCTATACCCCACCGCCAATTGAGATTTAAAAGGATGCAAAGCCATACATCTGGCACTTTTGGAAGAAGACAAATTGACAGCAGAAATCACAAAATCATTCAATCGACAACGAAGTATTTTTCCTTCACCTGTAGCAATAAAAATCTCATCCATATCGGCCTGATAGACCACTGAAAAAATTTCTTTTTCAGATAATTTTAAACTTTTCAAAAGCACTTTTTCACTGAGATCCAGAAAATGAAGAATCCCATCACGTTGTGCAATCAGCAGATAGTTTCTTTCAGCCAAAAAGAATAAGCCATAAACAGGCGCCGTAGCCTGCGCAATCACAGACATTTGATCATGATTATCAAGCTGCCATTCCATCACCAATCGGTCGGCCCCGGCAGAATACAAAAAAGAACCAGAAGAATCTGTAGCAAGCGCATATACCGCTTGCATATGACCATCCAACACTTTCAATTTTTGAACATCTAGATTCTGCTTCATAACCCTATTTTTTAAGGATACAAAAATAAACATATCTCAAAGACCAAATACCGAAAAAGTAATAAATCATTAAAACAGAAGGAAAAATAAAAAATCATGATTTTTTTTTACTTTTGCACGAGAGATGGAACTATACAATAAATACGACAAAGAATATTTAAGAAAAAAGCTCGATGAGGAAACTTTTCATCGGGTTACGCTTTCTTTTTACAAATATGTAAACATTCCTGATCCTAGTGATTTCAGAAACCAATTGTTCATGGATCTCAGTAAGCTAGGGGTCTTTGGCAGAATATATGTAGCCAAGGAGGGTATTAATGGGCAAATCAGCGTGCCGGAATATTCTATGGATAGCTTTAGAGAATATCTGGAAACCTACGAGTCTTTTAAAAATCTCAGATTAAATATAGCCATTGAAGACGATGGCAAATCATTTTACAAACTGATTATCAAGGCTAGACACAAAATTGTAGCCGATGGACTTGATGATGATGCATTTGATACAAGCAATGTAGGCACCCACTTGAGTGCAGAAGAATTCAACAAGGCTATGGAAGAGCCGGGAACAATCATAGTAGATATGAGAAACCACTATGAAAGTGAAATTGGCCATTTTGAAAATGCCATTTGTCCGGATGCAGATACTTTCAAGCAAGAATTACCGATGGTAATCGATATGCTTGCAGATAAAAAAGATGAAAAAATATTATTGTATTGTACCGGGGGCATACGATGCGAGAAAGCCAGTGCTTATTTCAAATACAAAGGATTTACCAATGTAAATCAATTGCAAGGCGGAATCATTCATTATGCCAGACAAATTAAAGCACAAGGATTACCTTCTAAGTTTATCGGCAAGAACTTTGTTTTTGATGACCGCTTGGGAGAAAGAATAGGCAATGAAATCATCAGCACATGCCATCAATGCGGAAAACCGGCAGATACACATATCAACTGTGCCAACTATGAGTGTCACCTGCTCTTTATCCAATGTGAAGATTGCAAAAAAGAAATGGAAGGATGTTGTTCGAAAAGATGCCAAGGCATTATTCATCTGCCAATAGAAGAGCAGAGAAAAATCAGAAAAGGCATTGTCAAAGAAAACACACAAGCCATCTATAAAAGCAGGCTAAGACCCGACTTAAGCCTTGCCTTGAGGAAAAATACAGAAGAATAATTTTCTCTTCTTTTCGATAAAAAATATCCTTGAAAAAATCAGGCTATTCGTCATTGTATTTGAAAAATAAAATACATTTAAATCTATTCGCAGAACAATGAAGAAAGAAAATTTTAAAATTCAAATCATTGAACAGCTGCATCAAATTTTATGCGAGCGCGAAAGGGAAGCCGAAAAAGCGATAGCAGAAATTACTTTATCAAGAGACGCTGACAGCAAAAGCAGTGCAGGAGACAAGCACGAAACCTCAAGAGCTATGGCTCAAATTGAACTCGATAAAAATGAGGTGCAATTTCAAAAAATAAAAAATTTAAAATCAGAACTTTTACAAATAAACCCACAAGCGCAACATCAAAAAATTGAAACTGGAAGCTTGGTATTTACAAATTGTGAAAATTATTTTTTTTCAATTGGATACGGAAAAATTATTTTAGGAGAACAGGTTTTTTATGCCATTTCATTAGCCTCTCCCATTGGAAAAGCTTTGCATAAAAAATCAAAAGGAGATAATATTCAATTTCAAGAAAGAGAAATTAAAATTTTAGAAATCTACTGAAAAAAATATTTATCTGTATTTAATTTCCCTTCATATTGAAAAGCTTTTTCAAAGAAATTGTCTTCGATAAGAAACAATTTTTTAAGTATTTTTGTCACTCGAATACCAAGACTCATCCACATCATATACGCAACTTATGATTAAAGAATTCTGGATTAATCTGCCCGTAAGAGACCTTAAAAATGCAATGGAATTTTATTCAAAAATCGGATTTTCATTTAATCCACAGCATGCCAATAGTGGAAATTCTGCTTGTATGCTTATTGGCGAAAAAAAATCCATCATCATGCTTTTTGAAGAAAAAACTTTTATGGGATTTACCAATACGGCAATTGCCGACACGAAAATATCAAATGAAGTATTACTATCTATAGATGCCCAAAGCAAAGAAGAAGTGGATGCAATCGTGCAAAAGGTTCTTGATGCGGGAGGTAAAAGCAACCACAAGCCCCAAGAAATGAAATCATGGATGTATGGATGTTTATTTACCGATTTAGATGGGCACAGATGGAATGTACTTTTCATGGATATGACGAAAATGCAAGAAATACATCCCTAACACAAGATAAGGCTAGTTGCATTCAGCACACATCTATTTTTCACGATATCTTAATCAAAAGCCTCAAAACGAATTCGCTTGCGATCATAACCCATCGTTTCCAAATTTTGTCTTGCTTCACGCAACATCAATTGCCATCCGCAAATATAAAACCATGCAGGACGAACGTCAGAAAAAAGATCTTTGTATACTTCATGCACATATCCAATCTTGCCACCCCAGCTTTCAGGTGTTTCTCTGGAAAGCACAGGGATGAAATGAAAACTGGGTTCCTTTTTTGCCAATTCTTCAAACTCATTTCGGTATAAGATATCTTGCTGGGTTCTATTGCCAAAAACCAAGTATACATTTTGATGTGGAATATTCTTTTTAAAGATATCAAATATCTGACTGCGAAAAGGCGCAACTCCGGTACCCGTGCAAATAAAACAAATATCTTCGGTAAGGACCTCCGGCAGAAATAATTTTCCCAAGGCTTGTGACACCTGTATACTAGATCCAATTTTCACATCTGAGAAAAGATAGGTCGTACCGGAACCTTGTTCTTTGATCACAATAATCAGCTCTATAATATTTTCATTATTCGGGGCAGAAGCTATTGAATAACTCCTGGTGGTATGCTTGTGATTGATGGGCATGTCCAACATAACAAATTGTCCTGCCTTGAATTGAAAATCTACCGTTTCAGGCAATTTGATGTAAAATCGTTTTGTAGTAGGGGTTTCGTCAATAATATTGACAACGGTGGAAGTATAAAATTGATATGCCAAAATATTAGGTTTTTAGGTGGTGGTGGATGGTTTTTACAAGTTCAAAGATAAAAATTCTATGAATAT
>CANKSK010000113.1 GCA_947485425.1 Bacteroidota bacterium
GATTCATTATCATGCATCTTCCGGTACTTATCCCAAAGACCTTTATCCAGAAAATGACGAAGTTCAAAAACAGAGAAGTTCATATCGGGAATTGTAATATCTGCCTCATAAACAACATGTAGGATGATATTATGGTAGGCATTGTTTTTTTGATGACCATGTTTTAGCCAATCCGATGCTTTGAGATGCATTTCAATATTTCCGGCCCATAAGGTATCCCCTATTTTCACTCGGGCATTAAAAAAATCCGGACCGGCATCGGTATTTAGCTCTCCAGGCTTAACAATTTCAATGGTTTCACCGGATATGGTATGCAAAGGAAAATTGGAAAAAAGTCGAAATTTCCAGGCAAAAAAAAGAAAAGCTTCGTTCATCACACAAAAAAGAAAAATAATAGACACATAAAAAACTGATAAAATCAAAAATTCAGGACTGCAAGATATTAATTTTTCATTTCTTTGTCGCCAAAATAAAAAAATCTCTTCGATGATAAAAAAGTCAAGCATCATTTGTGCCATTATATGTATTCCCATTCTTGTTTTTTCCTGGGGGATGTGGGGGCATCAACACATCAACCGTGCAGCCATTTTTACACTCCCTGAGCCTTTGCGGTCATTTTACTTCCGACATGCCGATTACATTACAGAGGAATCTGTAGTGCCAGATGTACGAAAATACACAATGGGTGACAAGGCTGAATTTGCTAGACATTTTATAGATATGGAAGACTATCATTTTTCATCAGATACTTTTGAAATGAACCCCAAGAAAGCCTATACACAATATGATGAAAAAACCAGAAATGAATTGGGTATTTTGCCATGGTATATCTTAGAAATGACGCAAAAACTAACCGAAGCATTCAAGAATAAAGAAAAAGCAGCTATTTTGCTTCTTTCAGGAGATTTGGGGCATTATATCGGAGATGCCAGTATGCCATTGCATACCACCTCAAATCACAATGGACAAAAGACCGGCCAACAAGGTATACATGCTTTCTGGGAGTCACAATTACCTGAAATATTTGGAAGCACATATCAGATGAATATAGGAGAGGCAAATTACATAAAAGACCTTGAAAAAAATACGCGGGAATTGATTTTACATACCCATTCCTTGGCAGATTCTGTTTTGTTAATTGATAAAATATTGGGATTAAAATTTTCAAAAGAAACTGCATATCAATGCGATACAAACAAAAATCCGCTTAAAAATAGGTATGGCAATCCCATTCATTCAAAAGCATATGCGGAGGCCTATCATCAGGCAAGTAATCATCTGATTGAAAGACAATTGCAAAAGGCGGCTTATATGCTTTCATGCTATTGGTATACAGCATGGTGCAATGCAGGAAAGCCTGAATTGAATGACCTTGACAGCCAATCATATATAGAATCCTGCCGTGAAAACTACACAAAAGAGCAACTTTTATGGAAGACAGGCAAAACGATAGAAATAGGCAACAAAAAAGAATTTTAAAACAGCAGTGTGCATTTAACACACTTTAAAAATCAATTTCTAAAGTTCACAAATTGGAGAGGCAATTCCAAATCTTGTGTTTTCACCAAGGCAATTACTTCTTGTAATTCATCTAATTTTTTCCCTGTGACCCTTACTTGCTCATCCATGATAGAGGCTTGTACTTTTTTCCCCGAATCTTTGATTATTTTGACAAGTTTTTTAGCCGTTTCCTTGTCCACCCCTTTTTTTATTTTTACATCCTTTCGAATCATATTTCCGGAAGCATAGTGTTCTTTTCCAAAATCGAGGCAGGCAGGATCTATTCCTTGTTTCATGACGCGAGAAATCATGATATCCTGCACCGCTTTCATGCGCATATCGTTTTCGGTCATAATTTGTATTTCAAGAAGTTTTTTATCGAGTTCCAGAGTGGTTTTGGAACTGCTAAAATCATAACGGCTCGTAATTTCCTTACGTGCGGTATTGATGGCATTATCCATTTTTTGGATATCCGTTTCGTTTACTATATCAAATGAAGGCATAATTCAGTATTTTTTCGCAATAATAATAAACCCCAACGAAAATCACTATTTTTGATGAATGAAAATGAAGAAAATCTTTCATCTGATTATTTATATCTTACTTTCAGACTTTTCAGGAATGGCTCAAAACTTGAGTTTTAGTAGACAGGACTCGATATCTGTTGCCATTCAAGGTAAAAAACTAGAAAACCCTTGGGCGGGAGGACTTAATTTCCCGCAATTTTCAGAAATAGACTTCAACGGGGATGGCATCAAGGATTTATATGCTTTTGACAGAAGCGGCAACCAGAGCATAACCTACCTAAACAAGGGCATTTCCGATAGCATATGCTACACCTACTCTCCCTCCTACGCTTTAAAATTTCCATCAGATTTGCATGATTGGGTCTTATTGGCAGATTACAATTGTGATGGGAAAGAGGATATTTTCACCTATTCCAATGGGGGCATGGCGGTTTACCGAAATGATTTTACCCTTCAAACCGGACTGCATTTTACGCGCATCACAGACTTGGTAATGTCTGATTATGGCAATAACAATATTGTCAATTTATATTTAAGTGCGCCTAGCCTGCCTGCCATAGCCGATATAGATGGAGATGGAGACTTGGATGTACTCACCTTTGATATATCAGGTAGTTTTGTAGAGTTCCATAAAAACATGAGTGAAGAGAAATATGGAAATTGCGACAGTTTGGAATTTGTATCTGCCGATAGATGCTGGGGAAAATTTGCGGGCAACTTTTCAAGCAACAGCGTAAAATTTGGTGTAAGTTGCAAGGGTGGACCGCCTCAGTTGCCAAGTGGAACAGAAAAACATTCCGGTTCGGCCCTACTTGCGATTGATCTGGATGGCGACCAAGACAAAGACCTATTGATAGGAGATTTAATATCCAAAAACATATTGATGATTACCAATGGCGGCACAAGCGCCAATGCTGTGGGGGTAGCTCAGGACAGTGCATTTCCATCGAATACCACCCCGATAAAAATAAGTTTATTCCCGGCCACTTTTTATTTGGATGTAGACAACGATGGTGTTAAAGATTTAATAGCGGCACCCAATGCGGGAAATATCTCTGAAAACGACAGAGGCATCTGGCTATATAAGAATATAGGAAATACGCAAAGTCCAAATTTTATTTTCCAAAAGACAGGATTTTTGCAAGATCAAATGATCGATGTGGGCGAAGGAGCCAACCCGTCTATGCTGGATTACAATCATGATGGATTGATGGACATAGTGATTGGAAATTACGGATATTTTTCACCAAGTGGCACCTACAAATCGCAATTGATGTTATTAAAGAACATTGGCAGCAGTCAAAAACCGGCTTTTGAAGTCAAAAATACGGATTATGCCGGACTGAGTGCTTTTCCCCTTGCTGGCATGCATCCAATCTTTGGGGATTTAGATGCGGATGGCGATCCAGATTTAATATGTGGCAGGGCTGACGGGCAAATCATGTATTTCAGCAATCAGGCAGCCCTGGGAGCCTTGCCAAACTTTATCATGAATGATGCAAGCTATAAACAAATAGACATTGGTGATTTCAGCGTCCCCTGCATATATGACCTGAACGAAGATGGCTTAATGGATTTCATCGTAGGAGAAAAATCCGGCAATTTGAATTATTTTAAAAATATAGGCAGTTCCTTGATACCGGACTTCACCAAATCGCCTGATAATAATTTCCTAGGAAAGGTAGACGTCATGAAAAATTGTTGTGGAGGCTATTCAAGTCCTGTATTTTTCAAAGAAAATGGACAAACAAAGCTTTTATGTGGTTCGGAAAGCGGATATCTTTTTTATTATGATCAAATTCAAAACAACTTAAATGGAACATTTCACTTGATAGATTCAAGCTTTCAGCATATTTTTGAGGGTGCAATTTCAAGAATTGCCATGGAGGATCTAAATGGAGACGGAAAAGCAGACTTGGTCATTGGGAATTACAAAGGAGGTATTTCAATATATTTGCAGGATGGGGGCTCAGGGATCGCAAATGAATCGATAGAAGAAAAAAATATACACATCCATCCCAACCCAGCAAATTCCATCTTGAATATCGCAACAGAGCAAAGAGGTTGTAATACAATTGAATTATATGATATAGCAGGAAGATGTATCTATACAGAGAATAATAGTGTCAAAAATACACAGATAGATATTTCAGGCTTTAAAAATGGATTTTACATATGCAAAATAAGCAATCAGGAAAGATGCATTGTAAAAAAAATAATCATACAACATTAACTTCGTCAAAATAAAAACAAACAGATGAGTAAATATCCTTCAGAAATAAATCCCATGCACACGGCTGATAGAGATACGCTACTAAAGGCCTATCGGCTGATGTGCACCGCAAGGGCTATGTCGGATTTATTTGAAGAAAATACGTCGATTACGGCTAAATATGTGCATGCCTGCTCAAGAGGTCATGAAGCAATTCAAATTGCATTGGGACTTCAATTGTTGCCACAAGACTATTTATCAGCATACTACAGAGATGATTCCATTCTTCTTTCAATAGGCATGGAGCCTTATGAGCTGATGCTTCAATTGTTATCCAAAAGAGAGGATCCCTTTTCAGGCGGAAGAACGTATTACAGCCATCCCAGCTTGAGAAGAGCGGATATGCCTAAAATACCCCATCAATCCTCTGCCACAGGCATGCAAGCGATTCCTACCACAGGCATTGCAATGGGCATACAATATTTAGAAAAAAGAGGACTGCTATCCGGAGCAAAAGAGGAGAACCCAATTGCGGTCTGCTCGATGGGTGATGCTTCGGTAACCGAGGGAGAAGTTTCTGAGGCATTTCAAATGGCCGTGCTTAAGAAATTACCAATCATATATCTTGTGCAAGATAACGAATGGGATATCTCAGCAACAGCGGCAGAAATTCGCGCGATGAATGCAGCGGAATATGCAAAAGGATTTAAAGGTCTTGAAGTGCGGAGTGTAGAAGGCAATGATTTTACAAAATCATATACATGCCTAAAAGAAGTCATTGAAATTGTAAGAAAAGAAAGAAGACCTTTTTTGGTTCATGC
>CANKSK010000114.1 GCA_947485425.1 Bacteroidota bacterium
GGTTTTAAATCCGAAATTAATTGAATTTATTACCGAAGAAGCTTTAAAATTGGGCATTCCGACAGCGGTAGATCCCAAGAAAAGAAATTTCAATCACTATAAAAAAGTCAGTCTATTTAAGCCCAACCTCAAAGAACTAAGAGATGGACTGAAAATTGATTTGCAAAAAAATGAGGGTGAGGAATTTAAAAAAGCTGTTGATCTTTTGCGCAAAAACCTGCAATTGGAATTGGCGATGGTAACGCTTTCCGAGCATGGCATATTTATCAGCGATGATAAAGGAGGAACATTTATTCCGGCGCATCCTAGGGGAATTGTAGATGTTTCGGGAGCAGGCGATACGGTAATCAGTGTTGCATCACTTTGTTTGGCGCTAGGAACCAATCCGGAAATGATGGCTGGTCTAGCCAATCTGGCAGGAGGATTGGTGTGTGAAGAAAGTGGAGTGGTTCCGATTAATAAAGAATTGCTTCTGCGCGAAGCCCTTGTCCATTATCAAGAAAGGATAAATTTATAAACATGGCAGAAACTGCAAATGTGAAGCCCTATCAAAACGAGGGCAGCAAAAAAGAACAGGTAGAAAGCATGTTCAATCGTATTGCTGGCACCTACGATGTGATGAATAGGGTATTATCGGCAGGTATTGATAAATCGTGGAGAAAAAAAGCCATCGCCTTGCTGAAAGAAAAAAAGCCTCAACTCATTCTTGATGTGGCCACGGGCACGGCTGACTTTGCCATTCAGGCACTTGAACTTCATCCGCAAAAGATTACAGGAATCGATATTTCCGAAAAAATGCTAGATGTAGGCAGAGAAAAAATAAAAAATAAAAAGAAAGAATCCCAAATAGAACTCATTCAAGCGGACTCAGAAAATATGCCCTTCCAAGATTCGTATTTTGATGCGGTAACCGTTGCTTTTGGGGTGAGAAATTTTGAAAATTTACCAAAAGGACTTTCCGAAATATTTAGGGTATTAAAACCCAATGGTACTGCGGTAATCCTTGAATTCTCGAAACCAACTGCATTTCCAATAAAGCAACTATACGCCTTCTATTTTTGGGCCATCTTGCCTTTAATCGGAAAAATATTTTCAGCAGATGCACACGCCTATACCTATTTACCGCGTTCTGTAGAAGCATTTCCTGAAGGAAAAAAATTTACAGACATATTTGAAAATATAGGATTTAAAAATGTCCGTTGTTATAGACTCACATTTGGAATTGCAAGCATCTATGCAGGTACAAAATAACAGTATCCTTCCCCATAAAAAGCATTTTCAGTATATACAAATCGTATATACGATTATCTTCATGTTCATCTGTGTCAATATGACACAAGCACAAAAAAACAGAAGTATCAATTTGCCTAAATATGATTACGCTCCTTATCATTTTGGATTTATCATTGGATATAATCTAGCAGATTTTGTCATTACACAAGTGCCCCATTTCAACCAACTGGACTCGCTTTATTCTATTGAATCTACCGGATCGAGCGGCCTTACCATTGGCATTGTCAGCAATCTGAGACTTGGGAAGTATTTTGATTTGCGATTAAATCCTGACATCTCATTTTCACAAAGAAAATTGATGTATGGTTTTAAGATCAAAAAAACCATGCGCGATAGTTTAATTACCAAGACCATTGAATCTACCTTATTACAATTACCACTAGATCTCAAATTTAAATCGGCGAGGGTAGGAAACTATCGAATGTATGTGAGTGCAGGGATTAAATATTCTTATGACTGGGCGGGGAAAGAAAATGTAAAGACCAAGGATGGAAGAACGAAAAAACAATTCAACACCATCGCCAAATCTGACCTTGGCTATCAGGTAGGGTTTGGTATTGATTGCTATTTGGAATTTTTTAAGTTTTCTCCTGAGATCAAATATTACAGAGGCTTTAACAACCTACTACAACAAGATGGCTCTATTTACAGCAGCTCTTTAAGTTCATTAAGGGCGCAATATTGGATGCTTTCTTTAACCTTTGAATAAAATGAAGATAACCACTACTGTTGTATTATCTCCTGAAGAAGAAGCCAATGAAGTCATTCTGAAAACAAAAGTAGCTGAGCTCCTTTTTATCAATTTTGAAGATATCAGTTTTATCAAAAAGCTTAAAAGGTCTACGGATGCTCGCAAGGCTAGCATTAAAATTCTTCTTACACTAGAAGTATATACCCAAAATGAGCACCCGGAAGTAGAACTCATTTTACCTGAATATCCAAATGTAAAAGACCGGGAAAGAGTTATTATAGCCGGTAGTGGACCTGCAGGGCTTTTTGCCGCATTAAAACTCATCAACCTCGGCTTTAAGCCCATCATTATTGAAAGAGGAAAAGATGTAAAAGGCAGACGAAGAGATTTGGCTGCCATCAACAAAGACCACATTGTAAACCCTGACTCCAATTATTGTTTTGGTGAAGGTGGCGCAGGCACTTATTCTGACGGCAAGCTATATACACGATCGACAAAAAGAGGTGATGTAGCGGGCATTCTCAAAACATTGGTGGCACATGGTGCCAAAGAAGATATTGTATACGAGGCCCATCCACATATAGGAACCAATAAATTGCCTGCCTTGGTAAGCGCGCTTCGTGAAAGCATTTTAAGAGCCGGAGGCGAAGTACATTTCAATTGTAGGATAACAGATATCGTTATCAAATCAGGACATTTTAAAGCTGTTCAAACACAAAATGGAGATTTGATTGAAGCAAGGGCCTGCATACTGGCTACAGGACATTCAGCACGAGACATCTTCGAAATGCTTCATCGGCTAAACGAAGGCATGATTGAATCAAAACCCTTCGCTCTGGGTGTTCGTATTGAACATCCGCAAGGCTTGATTGACAGCATTCAATACCATTGCAGAAATCAAGAAGAGGTGGAGAAAAAAAGACTCTATCTGCCTGCTTCACCCTATAATCTCGTCACACAAGTTGATAACAAAGGGGTGTTTTCTTTTTGCATGTGCCCAGGTGGATTTATTGTACCGGCAGCAACGTCTCAAGAAGAAATTGTTGTAAATGGCATGTCTCCATCCAAACGAAATAGTAAATATGCCAATTCAGGCATTGTCGTTTCTGTGGAAAAAGAAGATTTAGCTGCTTATCAAAAACATGGAGCCCTTGCCGCACTGAGGCTTCAACAGGATGTGGAAAGATTGGCATGGGAGGCCGGCGGCAAATGCCAGTCGGCACCAGCACAACGAATGACTGATTTTGTGAATGGAAAATTTTCTGCAAGCCTACCGGATACCTCATATCAACCAGGTGTCAAATCGACACAGTTGACAGAAATACTGCCTAGTTTTATTGCCAATCGGTTGAAAATTGGTTTTAAAGATTTCGGCAATAAAATGAAAGGATATCTCACCAATGAAGCAATTATTTTAGGTGTGGAATCAAGAACTTCTTCACCCGTAAGGATTCCCAGAGACAAAGAAAGTCTGCAGCACCCCATGGTAAAAGGCCTTTATCCTTGCGGCGAAGGCGCAGGATATGCAGGTGGCATTATCTCTGCAGCTATTGACGGCGAAAGATGTGCTGAAAAATCTGCTGAGTTCCTTTCTGGAAAATAAATGCGCAAAGAAATGATGCAGAGACCCATCAGAAGATGTGCAGATAAAAAATTGGTAAATGAAAGCATTGACTGACATAGAAAAAGCTCGATACAGCAGGCATATTTTACTTTCTGAAATCGGGATGGAAGGACAATTGAAATTAAAAAAGGCCCGTGTACTTGTCATTGGAAGTGGCGGCCTTGGGAGCCCGGTACTGTTATATTTATCTGCAGCAGGAGTTGGACATATTGGGATTATCGACCATGACACAGTGGATATAAGCAACCTTCAAAGGCAAGTTTTATTTTGCATAGACGATGTAGGTAAAAATAAAGCAGAAGTAGCAAAAACAAAACTGCATGCACTCAATCCATTGATAAATATTGAAGCATATCCCTTTACAATTACCGCTGAAAATGCGATGCCCATTGTAAAGAATTATGACCTCATTATAGATGGCAGCGATAATTTTGCCACACGTTATTTGATGAATGATGCGTGTGTATTATCCGGAAAAGTAAATATTTATGCATCGGTATCTAGATTTGAAGGACAAATCAGTGTTTTTAATTATTTAATAGATGGAAAGCGAAGCCCAAATTACAGAGACATTTACCCTACTCCACCTGCTCCCGGAGAAGTTTTAAATTGTGCAGAAGCAGGTGTCATGGGCTCTCTTACCGGTATCATCGGAAGTATGCAAGCCAATGAAGCGATTAAAGTAATTACCGGCGTAGGAAATGTGCTGGCCTCACAGCTGTTTATATTTGATGCATTAAGCATGCGATCGCATATATTAAAGTATGCACCTAACCCTGAAAACCCTTTAAATGGAAACCCTCCTTTGCAGCAGAAATTGATAGATTATGAAATCTTTTGTGGCATACAGGATACTCACGACCAAACAAAAATTTTAGAAATCAGTGCAGAAGAATTGGCTATCTGGATTGCAACAAAAAAAGATTTTCGATTAATTGATGTGAGAGAGCCCCATGAATACGAAATTGAAAATTTGGGTGGAGAGCTTTTTCCCTTGTCAAATTTCGAAAAAAGTGCAAGCCGAATTCAAAATGATAAAACAATCGTTATCCATTGCAAATCAGGAAGCAGAAGCAAAAGTGCATCTGAAATTTTAAAACAGAAAGGTTTTAAAAATGTTTACAACCTCAAAGGTGGAATCATTGAATATTTAAAAAAAATTGCAAATAAGGATTGATTTTGATTGCCACTTCTTGGGTGTTTTTCTCTGAAAAATCTATCTATTTTTACTCCACGCATCCTAAAAAAACATACCTGATTATTAATGTTTTACAAGCAAATTTTCTGAGCATTGGCTATAAAAAATAGGAATATTGAATACTTTTCCATAAATTGCTTCTTTAAAATCGCTAAAAACTTCAAATTTTAAGCGGTTTTTTATGTACCACCTACCCTTTTAAAACAACGATATGAAGAACAAAAACTACCCAAAAAAAATGCAAAAATTTTTA
>CANKSK010000115.1 GCA_947485425.1 Bacteroidota bacterium
AATTTTGAAACGTCTTATGCAACTCATAAAAATCGAAGTCATAAATTTGTTTAGGCCTATTTAACTTTATTGTGGGACCTAAAAGAAAAAAACGATCCTTAAATAATAAAAACAAAATGAAAGCTGCGAAGTTCAGAGGAACCTTCTTTAATTTAAAAGTTGGAGATACTTTTTTCAGGATGTTTTCATCAATCTCAATAAAACTTTTCTGTGGGAATTTTTGAAGAATCAAATTGCCCGGTGTTAACTTGTGAAGAATATCAACTTTTCCATCTACTAATTTGAACAAATTATTTCGTCTTTGCCTAACACGCTCGTGGGTTATGCCGTGTTGCTTTGCTATTTGCTGCAGGGTATAAGACTTTTTTTCCAGTTTTAAACAGTTCAAGAGAATTACCTCATCCAAAGCAGATAAAGAAAATAATTGCGGATAAAACGCCCAAATAAATTCAAATATGTCAAAACTTCCAGACTTGAATCGTTTCTCCTTTTTTAACTTTTCACTGAAATCAATTCCTGTATGCTCATATAAATCTAGCATTTGCATATCGAAATCCGTGAGCTTTTCTTTTGACACTTTGATTGCCATTTTCATACCATCCTTCACAAGGGCCAAAAGCGCCATCTCTGTTTTCTCTCCCAAAGCAGAAGGCATAAGAATCATTCCTGTATATAGGAAAAACAAATTATACATCCATTTAAAATCTACCTTTATTTTTTCAGTGGATCTTAAAAGCGTTTTTCGGAAACGAGGATCTAATTCGTCAAATAAGGAATTGACATAGAAATCTATTTTTTTTAATTGGCGTTTATTCTTAAATATATTTTCGGCTATAGGAATGAACTGGCGAGCAGAAAAAAAACTGTCGGGTTTGCTTACCATTTGTCTGCAAAACGTATGGAGCTCCTGATTTATTTTTTTTGTACAAAAACCAGATGCAAAAAAATTGGCATAACGGTTATGATATGCAAGAAGTGATTTTAAATTCTTTACGTTTAAATCTTGACAAACACGAAAAGCAAGAGGAGAGATCTTCTTTGTATGCAGCAATTTTAATACCGTCAGCTCTTTATGAATTTCCATTAAAAGATTATATAAATCTATACTTCAAGAATGAAAAGGAATACTGAACGTTTCCATTTCACACACACATTTTTTAATTTATAAATAGACGACAGAAATCTCTGAAACCATTTCCAAAGGTATTCCCTTATCAGCAGGATAGAAAGATGTTAAATAGCTGATTTATAATATTTTTAGTTGATTAAAAATTATCTTTCATCTTAAAAATTCAAGCCTTTATATTAAAAAAACAGAACTTTATCTTATTTTTAATCATTCTAAATAACAATCACATCGCTTATTAGGGGCTGATTTTCGGCGTATTTTTAGGAAAAAGAGGTTATTGAAAGATTGAAAAAAACATATCTTTGCCATATGCTTATGGAAGAAACAGAATTTATAAAACTTTATTACAGCATTGGCGAAGTATCAGAAAAATTAGGTGTGAATACCTCATTAATTCGATTTTGGGAGAAAGAATTTAAGGAAATTAAACCCAAAAAAAACGAAAGGGGGAAGCGGTATTATACGGCATCTGATATTCAGGTTTTGCAAAAAATTTACCACTTGGTGAAGGAAGAAGGTCATACCTTACAGGGAGCAAGGGATGCCATGGGTAGTCATTCTTCAGCTGAAAAAAACCTAGCAGATATTAAGTTGAATCTTCAAAATATTCGAGAAAAACTTATGAAGCTTGAGCAGGAGCTTTAGATTTTTCCAATCGTTCATCGCCCTTCTTTTTTTTTGCATGTACACTTGATGTATTGAAGGAAAAAGCCTTATGACTTAAATAGCTTAAAACCCCAATTAACAAAGCAGAAACAGCTCTTGCCATGGTTGGAAACCAATTTAAAATATGCACTAAAAAATTAAGCAGATAATAGTTGGCAATAAAAACACATATGGCAACCATCACAAATCGAAAAAATTGCTTGTGGGTTTTCACTTCTGATTCGCGAAAAACCAAAAACTTACTCAAACTAAAATTAACCAAAAGCCCACAGCTATAAGAAATAACAAGGGCGAGAGAAGGAGCAGAAAGGATATATTTTCCCAACTGAACACTTCCCTTTTCGAAGATAAAATTATACGCCACAAAATACATACTGATATCAACCAATGTGGCAGTACCGGCAGCAAAAAGGTATAAAACAACCCGAGATTGAAGGGTTTTTTGGATGCGCTGACGCATAGATATTTTTTTTAAGATCAACTACAATACAATACAATTATCAGAAATATTTACCCTTCACAAGATACTGACCCACATAGTCCGCTACCCCATCCTCCAATGAATGAAAAGGCGCATGGTAACCGGCTTGATATAGTTTTCCCATTTGGGCTTCTGTGAAATACTGGTATTTTTCCCTGATATCGAGAGGTGTATCGATAAATTCGATATCCACAGGTAGCTGCAAGGATAAAAATACGGATTGGGCCAAATCCAGAAAGCTTCGGGCTTTTCCTGAACCCAGATTATAGATTCCGGAATTTTTCCGGTTGTTTAACAAGAAATAACATACTGAAGCGACATCTTTCACATATATGAAGTCTCTTAATTGTTTTCCATCACCATACATAGGGTTGTGCGAACGAAACAATTTTATTTTACCATCTTTTGATATTTGATTAAAAGAATGAAAAACCACTGAAGCCATTCGTTTTTTATGGTATTCATTTGGCCCATATACATTAAAGAATTTCAGTCCAGCCCAGAAAAAAGGTTGATGCGCTTGTTGCAACACCCATTTATCAAATTCATTTTTTGATTCCCCATAAGGATTCAAAGGTTTCAAAGATGGAATAAGACTTTCATCGTCAACATAGCCATTTTCTCCGGCGCCATAGGTGGCAGCGGAGGAGGCATACACCAAAGGCAAACCATACTTTACGCAAGCATTCCATACAGATTTTGAATACGATATATTCAACTCCTCAAAAATCGCATAATCGAATTCGGTGGTATCTGTTCGGGCACCCAGATGAAAGACAAATTGCACCCTTTTGTGGTTTGCCTCCAACCAATCAAACAAATCCTTTCTATGCACTTTGGAAGAAAATTTTTTACCCAAAAGGTTAGGCTCTTTGGATGGGTATGAAAAATCATCAACAAGAACAATATCATTGAAACCTTTTTCATTGAGGAAAGCGAGCAGGCAGCTTCCAATAAACCCTGCAGCACCGGTAATAATAATCATAAGAGTTGATTTTTCACAAAATTAATAAAGAAATCAAGAATTAAAAACGAATCAATCACAAGGGGCAAAAAAATCGGAATCAGGAAGTTGAACCACACCCATCTTTTCCGCTTTAAAAAACAAGGATTTAACGGCCTCTCGACCTTCTGCACCAAGGGAAGCAGTAAAGGCATTGACATATAAATCGATATGTTGCTTTACAATATGGAACTCCATTTCAACAGCATGTTGGCGCACATAAGGAGAAGATGACTCAGGATGCAAAAATGCATATTCCACACTTCTACGCAAAACGCGATTTATCCTGCGTTGATTTTCACTTGAAATTCGTTTGTTTACAGCGATACATCCAAGAGGAATAGGCAATCCAGTGGTTTTCTCCCAGAATTCACCCAAATCCACAATTTTTTTGAGCCCCCTATCCTGATAGGTGAAACGATTTTCATGGATAATCAATCCGGTATCAAATTGATGATTCAAAACGGCATCTTCAATATCCGAAAAAAGCAATTCTGTTTTATTTTTCATTTCAGGGGCAAACAAGGACAAAAGTAAATTTGCTGTAGTATATTTCCCTGGAATAGCGACGCTGAGATGTTGTCGAACCTTTTTATCATCCTCATATTCCTTTTCAGAAATCAATAAGGGACCACAACCTTTACCCAAAGCACTGCCGGCGTCGAGAATCAAATAATCTCCGATTAGGTGTGCCATGGCATGATAGCTCAACTTGCTAATATCCAATTGATTTTTGATGGCCCTTTGATTTAATTTCTCGACATCCTCCATAAAGATCTGAAAAGTCAATCCTTCCGTATCTATTTTACCATGCACCATGGCATCAAAGATAAAGGTGTCATTTGGACACGAAGAAAAGCCCAAAGTGTATTTTTGACTAGTGGACATCTGCGTTTTTCTTATTATCATTGTTCTGCAACCAATTGAACAGAAAAAGGCAGAGCGAATCTATTGCCAATGGAATATCCCATTTTTCTCGATTTCTTTTTTCTACGACATTTGAGATGGCACGAATTTGAGCGAAATGAAGCCCCTGCATTGCAGCGACAAAAAAAACAGCAGCGCCTTCCATGCTTTCAATATCAGGATGAAACAATTTCATTATTGCATTGATACTCTGTTGGTCTCCATGAACTTTATTGACCGTGATACCTTTGACCTTTTTTATATTTTCAGAAATTCTGAAATTTGCCATGAGCTCTCCATTTTGATATGGAAATTGATTTTTATCTATCAACCCCATTTCAAAGATATTCAAAAATTGGGATCCATCTTCGGCACCCCATTCCGAAAAAATATCCGTGTATACATTTACGACAGAACCTATAGGAATTGAAGGATTGAAAGACCCGGCAATACCTGCATTCAAGATCAAATCATAATTTTGGTGAGACAAGATTTTGGTGAGATGAAAGATGGTATTTACCATACCGGGTCCGGTAATCAAAATATCAGGACCTTGCCCCTGTTCATTGGCAGTGGATCTGAAAAGCTGTTTTTCAGCAACATAGGCCCATTTGTTCATGAAAGGTTGTATTTCAGCTTGTGTAGCAACCACAATAAGAATATTCATAAATTGCATATATGATAGGTATCCTTGAAATAAGCATTCAAAGGTAAGGAATCCGATTCCCAAAAAGCAATTTACCCATAATTTTCTAAAAAGACTGCAAAATAGTCTATTTGTGAAGAGAAAGTGAACATTACATATTTAATTCTGCAGAGGAGT
>CANKSK010000116.1 GCA_947485425.1 Bacteroidota bacterium
CACCATCTATAATAAGATAAGGAGCGGCACTGGAGGCATTGGCATTGATGGTAATGGCGGCACCATTGTTAATCAATCCCTGCGCAAACAAAGGGGAAATGAAGAACAAGGACAAGCAAAAAATGCCCATCAAGGAAAACAAATACTTATTTTGTATGTAAATTTTTATGCTCATATTTCGATGAATGAATCAATTTTTCCGATGAAGTGCGAACATGATTGACCAATCTAACGCAAAAATAAGCCAAAAAGTTACTTTTGACAAACCAAAAACGAGAAAAATCCTACATCTGTCATAATTTGTTGCTTTTCAGCATTAAAATTATGCGTTTAAAAAAATTAGCGAATAATTGCCAATAGGCATTAAAATTAATATTTTTGTTGCAAATTACATCCATAATCTTAAAAATCCATTCCTCATGAAACATCTACTTCTTCTTGCTGGCCTTTTTTCCCTTTCTGGCCTCTGTTTGGGACAAAATGCACCCACGACAAACAAAAAGGCAGAAATCATTCCCTCCTCCTGTTTACCCAATCAGATTTGCTGTTATTACAATACGCATACCTCAGCGGGTTGGGATTTAAAGTGTCTCACACGCGAAGAATGTGAAAAATTGAGTGGAACCATCTTTGAAGCGGATAAGTGTTTGGCCATTCCAGAAGAAAAGACAGAAAAGGAAACGCCTAAAAAGTCAAATAAAAAATAGTCTTTTATTGCCCATTGAAGTCGGCAGTGGAATTGGGCTTTGTTTTTCGCAATTCAAAATTTTGTCCGAGGTAGACCCTTCGTACTTGTTCGTCATTAGCCAATTCTTCGGCAGTACCTGCCTTTAAAATCTTTCCTTCAAACAGCAAATAGGCTCTATCTGTAATGGAAAGCGTCTCATGTACATTGTGGTCGGTAATGAGGATGCCGATATTTTTCTCCTTGAGTTTCGCTACGATTAGCTGAATATCTTCCACTGCGATAGGGTCAACGCCAGCAAAAGGCTCATCCAGCAGGATAAAACTCGGTGCTACAGCAAGGGCTCTGGCAATTTCGGTACGGCGTCTTTCACCACCAGAGAGGAGATCACCGCGGCTTTTTCGAATGCGCTGCAGACCAAATTCATCCAACAAAGATTCTAGTCGATCTTTTTGCTCCGCTTTGGAAAAGTGCGACAATTCAAGCACGGCTTTGATATTGTCTTCCACGCTGAGTTTACGAAAAACGGATGCTTCCTGAGCCAAATAGCCTATTCCGCTTTGTGCCCTTTTATACATGGGAAAGCTGGTAATATCTGTATCATCGAGAAAGATTTTTCCTTCATCGGGCTTGATAAGCCCGACGATCATGTAGAAAGTAGTGGTTTTCCCGGCACCATTTGGGCCCAATAAGCCCACAATCTCACCTTGTTTTACTTCTACAGAGACCTGGTCAACGACCGTTCGGGCCTTATATTTTTTTATTAAATTTTCAGAGCGTAGAACAGCCATCGATTAAAACATAATTTGTAAACTTCCCATCACGGCAAAGTTATTCATATTTGGTTTTAAATAGGTAAGCCGCCAAATAAAATCTATTCGGATAAATTTAAAAATATTTTCCACTGCCACACCGGCTTCGGCATAGGGTTTGAGGCAATAGCCATGACTGGTTTTAGGCACGGAAAGCACATTAAAGGGGCTATTGTTTGCCGTAAAATTTCTGTTTGCAGGGTTCATGCTACCCACTACCATTCTCGCGTTGGCCACTTCCCTCCATTTCAATTTACGAAAGAGCGGCAGTTTATCAAAAAACAGACCTTCAAAATGATGTGAAAGCGCAAGACTGAGGTATTGGTCACTGACAAATTCATAGAAATTCATCATATTAAACCCCGAGGCATTGTAGGAATAGGTTTCATTGCCTCGATGCACCTCAAGCAAAGGATAAGGAAGGGTTCCCCAGGTTTTTCCCGCCTCTAAAACATATAAGGAAAAGCCAATTGGTTTCATTTCTACCCGATCATCGACCTTAATGGACCATTTGTGATAGGTAAAATCGCTTTTCAGAACACCTTTCAATCCGAGGGTATAGTTGATATGTAGAACAGGCCATTCAGACCCTAGGCTCATGCGTTTTCTCCGCCCATTGATAAATTTTTCTTTATAGGCAAATCGGGTGTGCAAGCTGATTTCAGAAGTAATGAGTTCATTGCGAAGGTTCAAATGTGCATCATCGGTAAAATAAGAATAATTCAGAAAGCCAAGGGGGTTAAAATCCCGATGCACAAAGGATATTTTATTGGAGAACCCTCTTTGCCATTCCTTTTCATAGAAGAATTTATGTTCAATCACCCGATTGTATTTATTGGTCATGACCCTACGAAGCAAGGAGGTGAGCAGGTTATCCCCTTGCAGTGCATTATCACTGCCTCTTCCCAAAATGGCATATCCAGCAAAGGGATTTTGACTTTGTCCGAGCTCCTCCACATCGTTTCGATGTGAATAGCCCATGCTTTGTCTGAGGGTTTTTGAAAAAATATACTCAGCACTTCCCCCATACTTGAATTTTTTATCTCTTGTTCCATAGGCCAGATAAGATTCCAAAATCAGGTTGTTGCTAAAGGCATTACTTGTTCTGATGCCCAAGCGAAAGCGATTCCCTTCAATAGGGTTGAAGCTGAACACCTTCATATAGGGACCCAGTTCAATCTTTCCCAAAGGCTTGTAACCGGTAACGATTAAGGTAACGATATCCAGAGCCGTTCGATAGACGGGCAAGGACTTGACGGTATCTACCATATGGTAGACTAACTTTTCGTTTTTAGAGAGGCTGTCATGTCGGGATTTGAGCCAGAAATCGGCAGATTTTTCGGTGGCATCGGAGGCTATTTCAACGGCGTCGATACCATGGTAAAAATCATCCTTTTGTGGTTTATGAATCACAAAATCTTTATAGGAAGCAGATTTTCGTCCGATAAATCCCATTCCATCTTCTTTTGCCAAAAAGTCTACAATAAAGACATCCTTGGTTTTCATCCACACTTCTGAATTGACAAAATCGTATTCCTGGATAATGGCCAGATCTTCGACAAAATTGATATTTGCATCTGGGGAGATACGTAAATTGGCCTTTCTAACGGCAAAGGTGGAATCACTGATCCAAAGATGACCAGTAAAGGTAAGTTCTTGTTTTCTCCGGGGTTTGAAAGTAAGTTTATAGCACCATTTATTCCCAATAAACATGCTATCAACAAGAGAATATTTATAGTAGGCAAGGCCGTAATCAGAGATGGGACTGATGAATCCTTTTTTAAAGATCGTAACAAAATTGTTATAGATATTTACATTTTGGTACATATCACCTAAAAACTGGTTAATGGCTCCATTTTCTATACCTGATATTTTGGTGGCTTTGATGATTTCTTTTTTGTCGGAAGGACTGCTTCGATAGTAATAATCGGATATGGATTCTGAAACAAAGATGGGTAAAAAAGGCTTTTTATTGGTAGAGGAGCTATCGATATTTTTAAAGATAAAAGAGATGGGTTTTAGAACTTTTTTATTTTTAAAATCTTCGGTGATATTGCTGATATCGAATTCCAATTTATTATAAATTTCATACTGAAAGGCATCGAGGTTATCGCGGTTGTTTTTGGGTTTAAAATCAATTATTTTTCGCAGCAGGATATGGGCAGGATTTTCGCCGGCTTTGATGACGACTTCGGAAAGATCGAAGCGATTCACACTTAGGGAGAAGTTTATTTCTTGGATTTTACCTTTTTTGACGGGCATACCGACTTTTTTATACCCCACAAAAGAGGCGAACAAAGAATCTCCGGGGGTATTGGTTTGCAGCTTGAATTTCCCATCAATATCGGCAGTGGTGCCTATACCTGATTTTTTGAAGGAAATGATGGCAAAAGAAATGGGTTCATTGGTAAGCAGGTCGGTTACCTTCCCTGTTACGGTGGTTATATTTTGCGCATGCAGGCAGAAAACATTCAAAAAAATCCCAACAAAAGAAAGGGCGAAGAGAAGATGTAAACGCTTATGTGTATATAAAGAAGATTCCACTTGTTTCATTACAGAGCATCAAATATCAGAACAACCTCATTTATCGCGATAAAAAATTACACCTCATTTTTATTTTTTAAAACGGCCGCAGAAACCAAAATACTAATTTCATAAAGCATATAGAGCGGAATAGAAACCAACATTTGGCTGGTAATGTCAGGCGAAGGGGTTATCACTCCACCGAGGATGAGAATCACAATAACGGCATGTTTTCTATATTTTCTCAGAAATGCGGGGGTTACAATGCCTATTTTGGTGAGGAAATAGATGGCAATGGGCAATTCAAAAACAATTCCTGTTGCTAAGGTAAGAATGGTAACGGTAGAGATATACGAATCCATGGAGATCATATTGGTAACCTCATTGCTTACTCTGTAGTTTCCCAAAAAGTTGACAGACATGGGGGTAATGATATAATAACCAAAGAGCACACCCAGGGAAAAAAGGAAGGAGGTATAAAAAACGATTCCGCGGGCATTTCTTTTTTCATTGTCGTGGAGTGCAGGCTTGATAAAGCGCCAAAATTCCCAAACGATATAAGGAAAGGAAATGATTACGCCGGCCAAAAAGGCCACCCACATGTGCAGGGTAAACTGTGCAGAAAGTTCGGTACTGACCAAATTAAAATGAATTTCGGAGATGCACATATCCAAGTTAAACTTTTGGGAAAGCATGCAAAGCATTCTATAGGTCCAGAAATCGGGTTTTTTGGGGGCAAAGATGATTCCATCGAAAAGAAATTCTTTAAAGAAGAAAGCGACGATAGAGACGACAAAAATAGCCACTACAGACCTTACCAGATGCCACCGCAGGGCTTCTAGATGGTCAAGAAATGACATTTCATTTCCAGACTTGGCAGATTTTTGATTTTTTTTAAACATTGTTTTGAAAGGGACAAAGGTAATTCTAAATTCAGCGCAAAGCCAAAACCATTGGTTTTTTTATAAATTTGCAGAAAA
>CANKSK010000117.1 GCA_947485425.1 Bacteroidota bacterium
CAACTACCTACTTCTTCCACACTAATGAAATAATTTCATTTCTCAATCTCCCAATTGATGTTGGTCTGGGCATTCGCCCAGACCTTAGATAAAGATTCAAATGCCAGATAGTAATAAAATTCCAAATACTGGTTTCAATCAGACTTTAATCACATCGATCATTCCAGACAAATCTGCATAATTTCTGGCTGAGCTGAATAAATATTCACATGCTGAGGCAACAAGCATTTCCTCTACCGGATTATTGTGTATGTAATCCAGTTTCTGCCGAATAAATTTCTCTGAAAGCAGCTCAACAGGATGACTGCCATCTTGCCAGAACTTATATTTATAATGTTTGGAACTCTTGGTACCGGCCTTCTCAAATGCCTCAAGCATCCATTCCCTGCGACTTTCAGGTTCTTCTATGATTTGATTGAGGACCGTTTTTGAAGTGTGGCGTTTGAAATCACGAAGTATATCTGACAAATTGTACCCTTCACTTGCTCGTATAATCATGTGCAAATGACTTGGCATCAGGCACCATCCAAATATCTCAAGCCCCTTCTTTTCCTGACAATATTGCAAAGACTCCACAATTGCAATTTTGTGGTTTTTTCTCATAAAAACATCTATCCAATCCACTACTGTCATGGTAATAAAGTAGGGTTTTGCCTGGTCATAAATACGATAATGAAATCCCATTCTTCTAAGTAGACTTTGGTAAAAAATTACTCCTAAATTTAATTAATGAATCAAAAATTACATTGCAAAAGCATGTAAATTTACATATTATTCAGACTCATATTACTAAACGAATTTAATACGCATTAAAAAAACCACAGGGAGTCCGTATCTATGGGCGGGGCGAATGCCACCGCCCAGCATCAGAGGGGATAATTCCGGGCCAACGGGAGGCATTTCCCCCGCCCCGTAGGTGCATTCTTCGATACGTGTTTCCCATTTGGCTATCCGATTCATTTTGATTTTATAATACGGAACCAAGTAATTTATAAATTCATGTGCTTTGTAGAATATTTATTATTTATGCAGATGGGCTTGCTAATTTAAACATACTTGAAATTTGATCATTCAAAAAATTTATCCGTATTTGAAATGGATATTATATCTTGTTACTACTTTAGTATCTATGGTCGATGCAAATGCAATCGACCAGCATAAAACGAGGTAAATCACTTCCTAAAATCCATTCCCTAATGTGCTGTGAACTTTCATGGCACAGCCAATTATTTTATGTGTAATTTCCTCGTGCTTCCTTTTATAATATTTTAAATTCTTCCTTCATTTAATCCTAAAAAGTATAATTCAGACACTCTTCATCAGCTTCAAATACTTCTGTTGAGCGGAGTTAAAAAAAATATCAGTGGCAAAATCCCAATAAACTTCCACCTTGAAGAAAATTACAAAGTTCAAACCAGGTCAACATATCGCATATTGCAAATTGGTTGTATGTAAAGATCCCAGAAACAAATATATTCCTACCTTTGCAGCATTCCTTCCACTACTGGAATCCAATTCTTTTTGATAAAAGTATCCCACAAATACTGATTTTCAAAAACAGTATAAAAAATCAAGCACCAATTAAAACACAAAAAAGTAATGATAAAAAAACGCATTGAATTTTTATTTAAAAAAAGATCTTTCATCAGTATCTTGGTATTTTGTACAATTTTCTTGCATACGCATATTCAGGCTCAAACCGTTTACACCTTGGCGGGCTCAGGAATTGCGGGCTTTAACAATGGAACAGGCTCATCAGCAGAATTTAATTACCCTATGGGAATTGCATTCGATGGGGCAGGAAATACGTATGTGTCAGATAGCTACAACAATCAGATCCGAAAGATTTCTGCGGCAGGAGTCGTTACAACGCTCGCAGGTTATACTTCTCCTGGATCATCTAACGGGACAGGTATTTACGCAAGTTTTGACAATCCAGCAGGAATAGCAGTAGACAAACAGGGGAATGTGTATGTCGCAGACAGGAACAATAATCAAATCCGAAAGATTTCTGCGGCGGGAGTAGTTACTACGCTTGCAGGATCTCTTACGCCCGGTTCTTCCGACGACGTGGGCCCCTTAGCAAGCTTTTATTCACCTTCAGGAGTGGCGCTAGATAACGCAGGGAATGTATATGTGGCAGATTGTAATAATAGAAAAATTAGAAAGATAAGTCCTGCAGGCATTGTTACCACCCTTGCGGGTTCAGGCTATACGGGCTCTGATGATGGAATAGGTACCGATGCCAGCTTTCAAATGCCTTTTTCTTTAGCAGTTGATGGATCCAACAATGTATATGTTACCTCTTTTAATGGTTTTAAAATTCGAAAAATTACTCCTGCTGGTTTTGTCACTACCTTGCCATATTCAGCCTTTTCAGGCAATTTGGGAGCCTTATGTTTTGATGGTTCAGGAAATTTATATGTGACCGAAAACGGACCTTGGTGCTCTAAAATATTTAAAATCACTACCAATGGTGTCATTTCCACATTCGCAGGAACTGGAAAACCGGGTTCAGTTGATGGACCCGCTTTATCTGCAAGCTTTGGCGATATTTATGGTATTGCTGCAAATTCCTCCGGAGAATTGGTATATGTTTCAGATTATACTAATAATAAAATTAGAAAAATAGAATCGTGTTTTTCCTCCGTCCCGAATGCGCCTTTGGCAAACATCCTTCAACCCAGCTCTTCAACGCCTACAGGAACGATTACGATTACTTCTCCCATTGGCGCTTTCGAATATAGTATCGACCAAATCAATTACCAATCAAGCACCATTTTTTCAGGCCTTCAACCTGGGATTTTTCAATTAACAGCAAGAAAAATAGCCTCAACTACTTGCATCTCTCTTCCTACAAATATTACGATTCATTCGGCTCCTATCCCTTCTGTAAATGCGAGTATTGCAGCTGGTGGACGTCATTCTCTGTCCATTTGCAATGACGGAACAGTTATGGCCTGGGGAGATAATTCGGATGGCCAACTAGGCATTGGAAATGCTACCTATCAGAGCAACGTTCCCGTCCAAATAAATTCACTTGCTGATATCACTTCCATTGCAGCAGGATCAGCACATTCGATTGCGATAAAAAACAATAATACGGTTTGGTCTTGGGGATTAAATATATATGGCCAACTTGGGCAGGGCAACAATACCCCTCGCATTTATGTCCCGGCGCAAGTAAATGGCCTTGTAAATATCACCGCCATCTCAGCAGGAACAAAGTTTTCTTTGGCCTTAAAAAACGATGGAACGGTATGGGCTTGGGGAGATAATAATTATTATCAGTTTGGGAATGGAAATAGCACAAGTAGTAATATTCCGGTGCAATTAAATACAATAGGCGGAATATCTGCAATTGCAGCGGGACATAATCATTCCCTTGCCTTAAAAAATGATGGTACCGTATGGGCTTGGGGAAACAATTATTATGGTCAACTTGGTAATGGAACAGATGGTCAGTTTGCAGATAGCAAAGTTCCAATTCAAGTAAATTTTCTTACCGGAATCATTGCGATTGCCGCTGGAAATTCTCATTCCCTGGCTTTAAGAAATGATGGAACGGTATGGTCTTGGGGCTGGAATAGCTATGGTGAACTTGGCATTGGAATTGGAAACCCAAATAAATTAAGCAATGTTCCAATTCAAGTAAGTTCTCTCACAAATATCATTGCTATCTCTGCGGGAGAATATGCCTCCCTTGCTTTGCAAAGCAATGGTAGTGTTTGGTCCTGGGGAAGCAATGCCTTTGGGCAGCTTGGTATAGGATCGAATACAGACTCCAATTTACCTGTTCAAGTAAGTTCACTTTCAGGTGTGGTATCCATTAAAGGGGGAGGCGTTCATTCTCTTGCGCTGAAAAACAACGGGGCCTTATGGGCATGGGGTCTCAATGGATATGCGTCTCTTGGAACAGGAACAAACACAGATAGCAATGTCCCCGTTTCTGTAAATAATTTATGTAGCAATTTATCAGGAATTGAAGACCTTTCAACAGAACATTCCATCTCGATTTATCCAAACCCCTCAAATGGAATTTTTCAATTCAATCTAGAGAATATTCAATCCGTAAAAGCCAATTTGCAAATCTATAATATACTTGGCGAAATGGTTTATGCAGCAACAACTGAAAAACAGCAAATCCAAATAGATCTTTCTAGCTTATCAAAAGGAATCTATCTGGTAAAAGTATATGAATCAACAAAAATTTACACACAAAAAATTACCATTCAATAGTTAATATTTTTTTTAGATAATACCTATTGTAAATAAAATTTAGCTCAATTAATTTTGATTGGATTTTTTTATTAAGCCCCTGTTGAACGGAGTTCAAAAAAATACAAGTAAAGCGCAGTGATCCACTGCGCTTTTTCCTTTTAGGCGGGGTGTCCACTTTGAAAAAGAATATGGATATGATATTTAATTAAGCGGTAAAATGTATATTTGTAAAGTGATGCCAAGCGGATATCGAATAGATATGGCTTCGGGATGAGGGCCGGAGTTAAATTTTTTAAAGCGCATGGGTACCCTACGCTTAACAGAATCACTTTGCTCAAGAACGTTTTTTTTCGTTTTAATTTTATGTTGAAAGTGCTTAGCTCTTTTTTGATTAAGCTTCGACAATACTAATTCCTATTTCAACATTTGCGTTTAAAATTTTTCATTCTAATAAACTGCATTTAACAATCCCAATGAATATTCAACATCCAATGCTGCTTTTTGGTTTTTGTTTGTAATTTCGTTTAATTTAATTTGGGCATTGATATAGCTCATTTCACGGCTATTGATCATAAACAATGAGCTCTCTCCCGAATTAAACAATTGTTTTTCCGAATTCCATAAACGCTCGTAATCCTTTAGGTTTTTACTGTAAACATCAATTAGATTTTTATACGTATTGAATTCGTTGATCGTTAATTTTATTTTATTCAATAGCTCATTTCTTTTATTGATATTTTCATAGGTGGTATTTTCAATTTTAA
>CANKSK010000118.1 GCA_947485425.1 Bacteroidota bacterium
ATTATTTCAGGCAGGGTGGTTATAAATTTTCAGAGCTGAACCAAACGAATCCCAAATAGCAAATTTTTGTCTATAGCTCCGTATATTCTATCAAAGAGGAAATAAAAAGGAATTACCAGCACTTTGCCAGATTCAGTTCAATGAACTGATGTTAAAAAGGATAATAAGGAGAAATCATCAAATAAACGATAACGCCGGTGATGGTCACATATAACCAAATTGGGAAAGCCCATCGGGCTATTTTCCGATGACGGTCCACCTGCATATTTAGTCCTCTATAAAAGGTAATGAGAATAATAGGCAGCACCAAAGCCGCTAAAGAAATATGACTAAGGAGAATAAACAAGTAAACAGGTCTCAAAGCATTATCCAAAGGAAAGGTTGTTTCTTTGGCAAGCGCATGATAAATCACATAAGAAACCAAAAAAAGTGACGACAAAATAAAAGCAGTCACATTGATTTTTTTATGCATATTGATATTTTTCTTTCGAATAAAATACAATGAAAGCAATAGCAAAACAGAGCAAGTACCGTTGATGATGGCATTAAATGCAGGTAATTTTTGGGCAAAGCCAGGAAGAGTTTCCGGCTTGGGAATTATTCTCAACAAAATAACCAATAAAAATACGACACCTGAAATGGCATAAATCAGATTCATTAATTTTTTTTCAGAAGCGGATGATTTCATTTCCATGCATTAAGGGTGTTATTTTGACACAATTAAAATAAGCAAGGCCTATTTTTTACTTTTATATTCAGTCAACAAAACAGTGATTTCATCCATAAGACGATCTACCTCTTTGGGATTGGTAGCCTCATAGATGCCACGAATATGTTTTTCCTTATCAATTAATAAAACATTTTCAGTATGCATAAAATCTTCAGTGCCCTTGATACCTGCACCCGCATTGGCAAAATATCCTTTCATGGCCAGTTCATAAATCTTTGCTTTTTCCCCGGTTAACAAAAACCATTTCTTGGGGTTTACCATAAATTTCTTTCCATAAGCATCTAAAGCAGCCACACTATCCCTCTGCGGATCTACTGTAAAGGATAAAATCTTCAGATCTCTAACAGCTTTAAATCGATCCTGAACACGGAAAAGTTGATTGGTAATTTTAGGGCAGGTTCCTTGGCAGCTAGCAAAGAAAAAGCCGGCAACATAAATTTTTCCATCTAAATCTTTATCAGAAACCACATTCCCATTCTGATCCGTAAAGCTGAAAGCAGGAATGCTATGATAAAGGGTATCTCCCTTTGCATTCAATTCTTCTTTAGGGCCAAAATATGGCAATTTTTTAAAGCGATTGGTACCTGTGGTCATGAACAAGTATGCCAAAGAAGGCATCACCAAAATGGCCAATAAGATAAAAGTTTTACCCGTTAATGAAGCTTTTTTCATTTTAACATTTCACCAGCAAGAGAACCGATGTAGTTTCCCTCGCAAATTAACATGGCAATAAAATAGATAATTAGCACGAAAGGCAATAGAATAACCCAGGCAAAATGAGGTTTTTCATGTTTAAGATGCATGAAATAGCCGACAATGTAATAAGACTTCACAATTGTCAAACCGATAAAGGTCCATTTTAACAAACCTTTGGGTAGAGAAGTAAAAGCAATGCCCACTTCAAAAACAGTTATACCAAGTAATATCCAAAATGTCTTCCAGATTTGTTTGGTATTTGAAGGTTGGTGATGATCATCTACATTCATATGATGAACATCGTGAGTGGTATGCGAGTGCGTTTTGTTATCTTCCATCTTTAATGAGATTTATTTTTGATTATACAAGGTAGAAAAAGGTGAATACGAATACCCAAACCAAGTCAACGAAATGCCAATAAAGACCGGCCTTTTCTACTTGCTCATAGTGTCCTCTTTTGTCATAAACACCATTGATGACATTGATAAGAATAATAATATTAATGACCACCCCGCTAAATACGTGGAATCCATGAAAACCGGTTATAAAGAAAAAGAAATCAGCAAACAGCGGATGACCATACTCATTGCGAGTTAGATTGGCGCCATGCATCATGACCCCATCTACCATTTTACCACCTTCTGTACCGGTAATAAAATGATACCATTCCCATGCTTGCGAGCCCAAGAACATAAAACCACCAATAATGGTAAACACCATCCACATGATGGCAGACTTCCTATTCATACGATGACCAGCATCAACGGCGAGCACCATGGTAACAGAGCTCATGATAAGAATAAAGGTCATAAGACCTACGTAAGCCAAAGGAATATGGCCATGCAAGAAGGGAAAATGCGTAAATACATCATTGGCATCAGGCCAAACACTGCTGAAGCGATGACGCATTGCACCATAGGCAAGAATCAAACTGGAAAAAGTAAAGGCATCCGATACCAGGAATAGCCACATGTACATTTTTCCCCAACTCATTGCAAATGGCGAGCGGCCGCCATCCCAATCAGAGGAATTCTCTTTTTTCAAACTTGTTTCTGATGACATCATTTAAAATAGCGTTTTATGTTTTTTTAATTTATTGAGAGTGCAAATTAACGGACAAAAACTAAGAATAAAAACAAATATAACCATAAACCATCCAAGAAATGCCAATAAGAAGCACAAAGTTCCACTCCCAGGCGGTTTTCAGAGGAATATACCCGTTTAGAATTTTTATATAAAGTAACTAGCAATGCGATAATACCACCCAAAAGGTGGGCAATATGAAGGCCCGTAAATACATAAATAAAGGAACCTGCAGGATTGCTGTTTTGTCCGGCAAAAACAATATTATTGGCATATAAATCGTGCCATCCGACAAACTGAAGCACGGCAAATAGAAGACCTAAAAACAAAGTAATCAGAAGAGCAGCGGAAGCTTTTTGAGACTCATTGGCCTTTGTAGCAGATAATGCCTTATTCATGCTGATACTGCTCAATAAGATAACGGCTGTGCTGATACTAAAAATCGCAGGCAAATCAAAGTGCAACCATGAGGTACGACCTTCCATGACCACATAGGCACTTATCAGAGCAGAAAAAAGCATTACCATACCGGCTATACCTAGCCAAAGTAGGAGTTTCAAGTGTTTTTGATTATTCACTTTCACGTTCGGATTGATTGTTGTTTCCATTACATTTTATCATAAACCATTGCAATCTGCACCAAAGGCAAATAAAGAAAGGAACCAAACATAAGGCGTGTTGCCGCTTTGATGGAGCATTCCCTATACAGCTGAATAGATTGCATCATAAATAAAACTCCGCACAGAGTGATAACGATCGCAGAGATATAACCGCTAACATTGAAATAAACCGGTAATAAACCCAAAGGAATTAATGCTAAAGTATAGATAAGCGCCTGATAGGCACTCTTTTTGTCTCTTCCACCCGCAGAAGGCAACATTTTAAATCCTGCTTTCTTATAATCATCATCAAGAACCCAGGCAATAGACCAAAAATGTGGGAACTGCCATATAAATTGAATGGCATATAAAAGATAGGCTGTGATGTCTAAATGTCCGGTAACGGCTACATATCCCAATAAAGGAGGAATGGCACCCGGTATCGCGCCGGCAAAGACGGCAAAGGGCGTTTTGCGTTTCATCGGGGTATAGATGAAGACATAGGATAATAAAGCAAATGCTCCAAAAATACCACTGAGCAAATTCATTCCAAAGGATAAAATCAAAACACCAACTACTCCCATCAAAATGGATACCAGTAAGGCCTCACTTACGCGCATGCGTGAATCTGGAATTGGCCTTCCGGAGGTACGCGTCATGAGTTTATCCAGATGTCGTTCCACAACTTGATTTATACCGTTTGAAGAAGCGGTCACCAAAAAACCCCCTAAAATAAGCAAACACAATTTCCCCCAATTGATTTCGCCTTCTGAAGCCAATAAAAATCCCATTGCGGCAGAAAAAACTACCAAAATGGAAAGGCGCATTTTTACCAATTGAACATAATCCTGAATTTTAGAGGTCAGAACAGATGGTTTGTTAATAGAATAGGGCTTGGGATTGATTGTTTTTTCCAATGTAAATTATGGCAATTTGAGGCTGCAATTTTACCAAAAATTTAGCAGATGTCCAAAAATTTTGGGCATCAATTATCTTTTTCCATCAATTTCAGAACCAAAAGACGCTAAAAATCAATAAAATTTACACAAAAAACTGATAATCAATTATTTAGAAAAACTAAAAATCGTAATAAAAATTTTGCAAAGAGGTCCTGATTCCAAAATAAACATATCTGGAAATATCGGTTTTTAAGGAATTTTTTGACATGCGATTTGAAAACCCAAGCTCTATATTCAAATTGGTTTTGGGATTGACGATGTATACAATTCTGATATCATTATAGGTTAAATGGGTTTTGAGTCCATTTCCAAGGTAATTTCCATACATACTATAAGCGGTGCTATAGGGTTGATATAAATCATTACCCAAGTTCCTGCCCGCAGTATCCGCACCATGCAAGGCATACATGAATTTCACTTCAGCAAAAAAAGACTTGTATCGATATCTTAGAAAGGATACGGATTCAATAAAATTGGCATTTAAGGGGTGGGCCAAGGCCTGATTATAATGTGCATAATTGGTTATTACGCGCTCATGTCCATAGGTAAAAGGCCGCACATAATTCAGTTCAGTTTGAAAATTTAAATTGTTGACACCAAACAGATGAAAATTTTTCATACCCAACTGAAAGGCTTGCTTATTGGCATACCAACCTTTTCCTGCCCGCACTTCTTTGAGCAGAAATTCATCAATCATCACCTGGCTATAGAGCAAATTTTTATCATTTATTTTGAATTTAAAATTCAGTCCCATGAGGGCATTATCTGGTGAACCTACTGAAAACTCCACAGGTCTGTAAAAGATTACAGGATTGAGGTATCCCCATTCAAAACCTCTGCCACCTGCGCTATCGGAATTTTGCCAGATAACGGCCTCAAAAATCCCCACAGAAAATCGTTTGCGAACATTGAAATC
>CANKSK010000119.1 GCA_947485425.1 Bacteroidota bacterium
CATTTCTTGGGATGAGCCGATTGAATAGCAGCCCTGTAGAAACAACCTCGCCCATCCATCAAAACAATATGATCGCCCTCTTGCAGTCGCAAAACACGCACACAATGTTTGGATTCCTCCTCATTGAGAAAATTTTCTTTTTCTGCGATCTGAGGAAAATAAAAAAGATGTGGATTTTTTAAATCCCAAAGGTTGATCATCCGCGCAAAGAGCTATCAAGCATTCACTTCAACACTTGGCGCAGCGGAGAGTATTTCAGGACTCGCAGAGTCTGCATACTGAGCAAAATGCTTCACAAAGGCAGAAGCCAATTGCTGGGCTTTATTGTCATAGGCGGATTTATCAGCCCACGTATTTCTAGGGTTGAGAATGTCAGCAGGCACGCCCGGACAAGAAACCGGAAACTGAAGTCCAAATACGGGTAGGGTTTCAAAGTTTACCTGATCAAGCTCGCCATCGAGGGCTGCACTGATCATGGCACGGGTATGTGGAAGGTGCATGCGCTTTCCAAGACCATAAGAACCACCCGACCAGCCTGTATTTACAAGCCACACCCGAATGGAAGGATCTTCATTTAGTTTTTTACCAAGCAGTTCAGCATATTTGGTGGGATGCAAAGGCAAAAATGCCTTTCCAAAGCAAGCCGAAAAAGTAAGCTGCGGCTCAGTAATACCCACTTCAGTTCCTGCCACTTTTGCTGTATATCCAGAAATGAAATGATACATCGCCTGAGCGGTGGTCAAACGCGAAATTGGCGGTAACACCCCATTGGCATCGCAGGTGAGGAAGAAAATATTTTTAGGCGGAGCCCCAACCGATGGTTGTTTCGCATTGTCGATAAAATCAATCGGATAGGCGGCACGGGTATTTTCAGTTTTAGAGATGTTGTTGAAATCAACGGTGGAAGTGCCATCTTGGAACTCCACATTTTCTACCATGGCGCCAAATTTTATGGCATTAAAAATCTGAGGCTCTTTTTCAGCCGAAAGGTTGACACATTTGGCATAGCAGCCACCCTCAAAATTGAATATGGAATAAGGAGACCAACCATGTTCATCATCCCCAATGAGATCGCGGCGAGGATCAGCAGAAAGGGTTGTTTTGCCTGTTCCCGACAAACCAAAGAAAATGGCGGTATCTCCATTTTTGCCTGCGTTGGCAGAGCAATGCATGGAAAGCACATTTTTTTGATGTGGAAGAATAAAGTTCAAAACTGTAAAAATACCCTTTTTCAATTCTCCTGTATAGGCGCTGCCACCTATTAGGATGATTTTACGCGTAAAATTGATGATGGTAAAGTTATGCTGACGCGTACCATCTATTTCCGGATCTGCCATAAAGCCTGGAACGGCAAGAATGGCCCAATCTCTTTTATCAGCTTTTAAAATTTCTTCCTGGGTAGGTCTGATAAAAAGGTTGTTGGCAAAAAGATTTTGCCAGGCATATTCGGTAACCACACGAATGCCAATGCGGAATTCAGGGTCCGCGCAAGCAAAAGCATCACGAACATATACCTCACGGCCATTTAAATAGGCCACTACGCGGTTGTATAGATTATCAAACTGAACAGGATCAAACTTAAAATTCACATCCCCCCACCATACGGCATTTTCAGTAATTGAATCACATACTGTGTATTTATCTTTGGGAGAGCGACCGGTAAACTCACCCGTATCAACCGAAAGCGCTCCGGTATCGGTGAGGGTTCCATCCCCCAACATAATAGCTTCTTCAACGAGTTCTGCAGGACTCAAATTCCAATACGCAGCACCTACATTTTTTAGTCCCAATTCAGCCACTGAGGCATCTTTGGCTTTAAATCCAAATTCATTCATGACGTTTGATGTTAAAATAAGTAAAAGAGCACAAATTATGGGTGCAAGTTAAAAAAACTTATACTCAAACCCAAAAAACACTAAAATTGCATATGACATTCTTAAAAAAAAATATTTTTATGTTTTAATGGGTTAAAAGACATCTCCATGGGGTATTCCTACCCAGTTGCAGATATCAACAATTTTGATATCTAATTGATGTATTTGTCTCAAAATGGCTTTCATGACCGCAGCTTCAGCGATCAAGCAAAATGATTACCTTCCTGTCCTTTTGTGACGGCAGGGTGCATTTTCATCCAAAAAAATATGGTCCTGTTTTTTCAATTGTTCTTTGATGCCTTTCACGATTTTTTCCTGATCAGCAGCAGAAAATGCTGATAGTTTCATGCAATAATCTACCTCCCCTTCCCTACCCCAACGAGCAATTTCAATTTCCGGATTCTTCATTTTAAGAGTTTCATTGAGCTGCAAATAATTGTCCAACTTTTCTTTTGCCGGAAGATTTATGCCACTGCCAATACTGATAAAGGAGATCACGAGTCGATAGTTTTCTTGCACAGGCATAGTTTCCGTTTTAGGTGTTTGGGTTTCAGCAGAAATCGTTGCGCTTTTTTGCGGCACAGTATCTGTTGCTATAGCAGCGCTACTTGGGGTATTTGATTTCTTATCTTTCTCATTGGATTTACATAATTGCTTGCATGTGCAAGATGCGAAAACACTAAGTATAAGCGCAAAACCTGTTATTCCTTTTCTACTCATTATCTGCGTATTCATATATCTGTTTATATTTATTTTCTACATAATTGAAAAAATATTCAAAGTCAATTTTCGTACCACAAATTTTCTCACACAATTCAGATGCCTGATAAAACTTTCCATATTGATGGATATTTTCTCGCAGCCAAAGCAACAAAGATTTTAATTCACCCATTTGCAGCTGCAAATCGAGGTCTTTAATCTGTTCCTTTGCCTTGGCAAAAAATTGTGCCGCATAAAAACTGCCCAAAGAATATGTTGGGAAATAGCCAAAACTTCCATGCGACCAATGAATATCCTGCAGCACCCCTTGCTCATCGGAGGGCACATCCAAATTCATATAGTCTTTATATTTATGATTCCAATAGCTTGGCAGATCATACACACTCAAGGAACCGGATATCAATTCCTTTTCAATTTCATAGCGAATCATAATATGAAAATGATAGGTAAGCTCATCGGCAGAGGTTCTGATGAGAGAAGGTTCCACCAAATTAATAGCCTTATAAAAACGATCCAAAGAAACCTCTTTCAACTGTTCTGGAAAGGCCTGCTGTAATTTCCCATAATTGGCTTTCCAATAGGAAAGAGAACGCCCTACATTGTTTTCCCAAAGTCTTGATTGAGACTCATGAATGCCAAGTGAAATGGCTTCTGCAGAAGGAAGACCATAATCAGCGGCATCTAGACCCTGTTCATATAATGCATGTCCGCCCTCATGAATACAGCCCCAAATCATCTCACGCAGGTCATATTCATTGATACGGGTGGTAACCCGAACATCTGAAGGACTAAAGGATGTGGTAAAAGGATGTGCAGAAATATCTTGTCTGCCTGCTTCAAAATCATACTGCATTTGTTGCAAAAGAAAAATACCAAAATCCCATTGGGTATTTTTTTCAAAATGCTTAAAAAGAAAGTCAGAATCATTTTGTTTGGCCATGGCAATTTTTTTGACAAAGGGCACCAATTTGGCCTTTACCTGATCAAAAAGCACATCCAAATCCGCCACCCTTGCGCCAGGCTCATACTGCTCGAGCATCGCATCATACGGATGTTTTTCATATCCCAAAATTTCACATTCCTGTTTTTTAAGCTCGATAAGTTTTTCAAGCACTGGAGCAAAGAGCGCAAAGTTATTTTCCGTGCGAGCTTTGTGCCATGCTTGATAAGATGCAGAAATGGTTTTATTTAACGCCACCACAAAGTCGGTAGAATATTTTTTTTGAATGTGATAATTCTTATGGGATTCCTTCACATTTCTCTTTTCTTTTTCAGATAGAGAAGTATCCACTAAAAGCCTATCCAATAGACTCCCCAGCTCTTGATCCACTGACATTTCATGGGCAATTCCGGCCAGTGTAGACAATTGTCCGGCACGGAATTCAGCGCCTTTGGCCGGCATATATACCTCCTGGTCCCAAGAAAGCAGGGCCATGGAATATTGAATGTCAGCAATTTTCTTTAGTTTTTCACAGTATATTGAATAATCTGTTTGCATCATATAATAGATTTATTGTTTTTTTATAAAGCCCAATGCGAGCGAAACCCAAGCAGAAACAAATAACAAGCCACCAAGGGGCGTAATGGGTCCAAGCCAATGCCAAGAAGAAATACCAAGTAAATCTCGTGTTGACAATAAGAATAAGGATCCGGAAAAAAATAGAGTTCCCCAAAAGAATAATTTTCCTGCTATTTTCACCAAACGATTTTCAGGAAAATGAAGCAATAACATCCCACAAATAATGATGGCAAAAGCATGCATAAACAAAAAGCGGACTCCTGTTTCATATACTTGAAGTTGATCAGCTTCAATTCTTGTTTTGAGTGCATGGGCACCAAAAGCACCTGCAATGACAGCCAATCCAGCCAATAAAGATCCTAGGGGAATAAAATATTTTTGCATCGTTCATTTAAAAAATTAAACACAAGGGAGTAAAAATACTATAAAAAGATTAGATGGATTTTAATTATTCAAAAAAATACGCAGAAAATTCTTTTAGAAAAAAATTACATACCCTCTATATATTTTGATGCCTCTCGTCTTGTGAGTCCACTTAGGTTATGGCTTAAAATAAATTCTTTTACCACTTGCGGGTTGGTTTTCGATAGTTCACGCAAAGCCCAACCGCAGGCTTTTCTGATAAAAAATTCTTTTGAAGAAGCTAAAACTGAGACACATTTCAAGAGCAGAGAAACCTGTGTTTGTTCTTTGTATTTGAGCTGATACAAAATAGCTGCCCGCTGAAGCCATCTATTTCCGGAGTTCATCCAACGTTCAATGCGCAATGGTATTTCCTTTGGAAACATTTGAAAATAGGCCCCTGCAAGGTGCACGGAAATAAAATCAAAGGTATCCAACCAAGACTTTTC
>CANKSK010000120.1 GCA_947485425.1 Bacteroidota bacterium
ATAGATGTTATCAATAAGTCAAAGATACAATTTGAAAGCTATTCACAACTTGTAACACTCAAACCAAAGTTAGTATCCGGATGTTATCAATAAGTCAAAGATACAATTTGAAAGCTATTCACAACACACTAATTATTTTAAAAATATCATAAAGCCCTAAAAAGGGATGAAGAGGATTTTTTTGATCTCACAATCCACACATCCTAGAAGCATCTATTTGAATCCAAATGATGATTTCTCTTTTTTTAAGAAAACATTTTTCAAGAACAAATTCTTAACCATCGAATAATACCTGCCTTCAGCGCGGGAAAGAGGTTATTATTCAAATTTTTCTTCTTCTTGAAACCTGTGGATATAAAAGTGGGAATAAAAAAATTGAATAATCCCATTTAAAATGAGGCTCGTTATTATGATTTTAGTCATAAAGGGTAGGCTTTGCAGAGATTACTTTTACCAAAAAAAACTTATGAAAAAAACAATTTTACTGACAACCTGTATCATTTCTGCTTTATTTGTGGGCTGTGGTGGCAATGAAAATAAATCTACAGCCGAAAGCTCCCAAGCGAGCGAAACAGGCGGTGGTCCTCCCTCTTATGATCCCAAAAGGGGAGAAGGGAAATATTCTCCGGAGACATTGACCTTAAAAGACCAACTGGATGCTCCTCTTGCCGAATCAGGAGAAAAGATTGCAGGGGTAAAATGTTTTTCTTGCCACAAAGTTACCGATGAAAAACTTGTCGGTCCGGGATGGAAAGGGGTAACAAAAAGAAGAACACCACCATGGATTATGAACTTTATTACCAATCCAGATCCCATGATCGACAAAGACCCTCAAGCGCAAGCGATGTTAGAATTGTGTTTGGTGCGCATGCCCAACCAGAATTTAACAGATGAGGATGCAAGACATATTTTAGAATTTATGAGAAAAAATGACGGCATAAAATAATTTAACAAAAAAAAATGAAATGAAAATAAAACTTTTAATGGGTATCGTAGGCGGAATACTTCTTACCACGACCTTTCAATCTTGTAAACCCAAAAATACCAGTAATTTGGTGAGTGGGGATGCCGCTATCAAGTCATATGTTGCACCAGGAAAATATGATGAATTTTATAATTTTGTCAGTGGCGGTTTTAGTGGACAGATGAGCTGTTATGGATTACCCAGTGGGCGTTTGCTGCGTGTGATTCCAGTATTTTCTGTAGATCCAGAAAAAGGATGGGGCTATAGTGAAGAAACCAAACCGATGCTAAACACTTCACATGGCTTTATTCCTTGGGATGATTTGCACCATACAGAGATGTCGCAAACGCAAGGAGAAGTTGATGGACGTTGGGTTTTTGGCAATGCAAACAATACCCCAAGGGTGGCAAGAATAGATTTGAAAACATTCCGCACCGCGGAAATCATTGAGCTGCCAAACTCAGCAGGAAATCATTCCTCCCCTTTTATTACTGAAAATACGGAATATGTGGTAGCAGGAACACGCTTTAGCGTTCCACCAGACCATGTAAATGGAGATGTACCCATCAATACCTATAAACAAAATTTTAAAGGATACTTAAGTTTTATCAGTGTAGGAAAAGAAGATGGAAAGATGAATATTGCCTTTCAATTGCAATGTCCAGGTGTAAACTTTGATTTAAGCCATGCAGGAAAAGGGAAATCGCACGGATGGTTTTTCTTCTCCTGCTATAATACAGAACAAGAAAATACCTTATTAGAAGTAAATGCATCACAAAAGGATAAAGATTTTATCATGGCCGTAAATTGGAAAAAAGCGGAAGAATATATAAAAGCTGGAAAGGGTAAAAAAGTATCCGTTAAATATGCGCATAATACCTATAGCGATGTAACACACAGCGCTACTTCTGAAATTAAAAATGAAGTATTGGTTTTAGACACCAAAGAATTCAATGACATCTGTTATATGATGCCATGCCCCAAATCTCCCCATGGCTGCGATGTTGACCCCACGGGTGAGTATATTGTAGGAAGCGGAAAATTAGCGGCATTAATTCCGGTATTTAGTTTTGATAAAATTCAAAATGCCATTGCCAAAAAAGAATATGATGGAGAATTTGATGGCATTCATATTCTTAAATATGAATCTGTTCTGTATGGAGAAGTTAAAAAACCGGGCTTGGGTCCCTTGCATACAGAATTTGATGGAAAAGGAAATGCGTATACTTCTTTCTTTGTTTCTTCTGAAGTAGTGAAATGGAACATCAAAGATTTAAAAGTCCTTGATAGGGTGCCAACCTTTTATTCTGTAGGGCATCTTTGTATTCCTGGAGGTGACAGCAAAAAGCCTTTTGGAAAATATTTGATTGCGTATAATAAAATTACAAAAGATCGATATTTACCAACAGGTCCTGAATTGGCTCAAAGTGCCCAATTATTTGATATCAGTGGGGATAAAATGCAAATGATTCTTGATTTTCCAACAATTGGTGAACCGCATTATGCACAAGCCGCTCCTGCAGAGCTCATCAGAAAAGATCAAATTAAAATATTTAAAATTGACGAAAACAAACATCCCTATGTAGCCAAAGGAGAAGGTGAAAGTCGCGTGGTAAGAGAAGGCAATAAAGTGCATGTATACATCACATCTATTCGCTCGCATTTTTCACCCGATAACATTGAAGGCATCAAAATGGGCGACGAAGTCTATTTCCATGTTACAAATCTAGAACAAGATTGGGATGTACCGCATGGCTTTGCCATCAAAGGGGCTTCCAATGGAGAATTGCTTATTATGCCAGGGGAAACCACAACCTTAAAATGGACGCCCGATAAGGTGGGCATTATCCCGATTTATTGTACCGATTTCTGCAGTGCTTTGCACCAGGAAATGCAGGGATATGTGCGCGTTTCACCAGCAGGGAGCCAAGTACCCTTGACCTTCAGCGTAGGAAAAAATCAACCCAAGTAAAAAGTACCCAAACTTTCAAATACAAATAAATGAGAAGGGAGCAGATCAAATCAATCGACTGCTCCCTTTTTAATAAACAAAAAAATCCACATGAAAAAATCCATTTCGCTTTTCAATAGGGTTTTATTGATCGCATCAGGTATTTTGTTACTGATCTCTATTTTTGTGCCTTTATGGCAAATACAACTCGATGCGCCTCAATATCCGGAAGGCCTTACCTTGAAAATTTTTGCAAACAAATTGGGAGGAGATGTCGAAATAATAAATGGACTAAACCATTATATTGGCATGAAAACATTGCATGCACAAGATTTCATCGAGTTTCAAATTTTAATCTATATCGTTCTGTTTTTTGCAGTATTCGCCTTCATTACGGCCTTTTTAAAAAGCAAAAAATTACTCTATGTATTGTTTTGTTTGTTTGTATTTTTTGGCGTCATAGCGATGGCTGATTTTTGGCGATGGGAATATGCCTATGGGCACGACTTAAATCCCAATGCAGCGATTATCGTACCCGGAATGGCTTATCAACCTCCATTAATTGGATTTAAACAGTTGTTAAATTTTGGAGCCTATTCCATCCCTGATATCGGTGGATGGTTATTTATAATCACTGGAATACTCATGCTTACCGCCGTAATACAAGAACTAGGTATTTGGAATCGAATTAAAAAAACAGAAAATAAAAAATTAGCTTTCCCCATTTTTTTGGTATTCCTTATGAATGCCTGCCAAAACAATGTACCTGAAAGGATACTGATCAATAAAAGTTCTTGTGATAATTGTAAAATGACCATCACAGACCTGCGATTTGCAGGTGAAATCATTACGGAAAAAGGAAGAATTTATACATTTGATGATACCGGTTGTATGTTGAAATACAAAAATGAAAACAAATCTAAAATGAACAATGCCCAATATTATTCATATGAGTTTATAAGCCCGAAGGAACTTTTTCCATCAGAAAAAATGTTTTATGTTTCAGACCCAAAACTTGGCAGCCCTATGGGTGGTAATTTAGCGGCCTTCTCCAACGCAAAAAATGCTTCAACGTATATGAATACATTGCATGCAGAAATGCATTCATGGACGGCCCTCAATAAATAAGCTTTTGAAACATTTTATATATATTTTTTTATTTCTATCTGTTTCCTATCAAGGAAGTGCCAGGCAATTGCATGTTGGTAAAGGCTATCCGTTTAAAAATATTCACTCTTCTATACAAGCCTGTGCCAATGGAGATACCATATATGTGCATAAAGGAATATACAAAGAAGGAAATATCTTAATAAACAAATCCATCCATTTTATAGGGATACATTTTCCTATTTTAGATGGACAGAAAAAATTTGAAGTCTTATCTGTGAAGGCTAACAATGTATGTATACAGGGATTTATCATTCAAAAATCCGGAAGAGGCACCTTAAATGATCCCTGCGGCATCAAGGTATATGATGGTACTCATGTTCGGATTGAGAACAACATTTTAGAGGATAACTTTTTTAGCATTTATTTACAATATTGCAAAAAATGCATTGTAAAAAACAACAAAATAAAAGCCTACGGGCTTGAAGAACAAGAAATTGGAAATGGCATCCATTGTTGGAAAAGTGATAGCTTGCAAATTGTAGCCAACGAAATTTCCGGACAAAGAGATGGTATCTATTTTGAGTTTGTTACCAATTCAATTATTTGGAGAAATATATCTTCAAAAAATATTCGCTATGGATTACATTTTATGTTTTCAAATAATGATTCCTATATCAGTAATATCTTTAAAAATAATGGCGCTGGTGTAGCGGTAATGTTTACACACAAAGTAAAAATGTTTAACAATATCTTTACCCAGAATTGGGGAGACGCTGCCTATGGACTATTGCTAAAAGAGATAACAGACAGTTATATTTCCGGAAATACATTTTCACACAACACGATGGGTATCTATATGGAAGGCAGCAACCGCATAAAAGTGGATAAAAACATATTGCTATCAAATGGTTGGGGAATGAAGATACA
>CANKSK010000121.1 GCA_947485425.1 Bacteroidota bacterium
CGTCCCTTTGATATTGCTATTAATTTAGATAAAGAAATTGAAGCCTGTTCATTGTTGTTTGATGTTTCGGCCTCTGAAAAATATGGCTTTACGAGAAATGTCAATCACATAGATATTGCTACGCCTGCTGCCAAACATAAATTGATGACTGGCTTTTTTGATGAACTTTCTAAAGCCAATACCAAAAGTTATACTGAGGAAATTTTCGAAATCTGTCATTTGAAATTTAAAGGAGAACCTTATCTTTTGAAAATCAATAACAATCTTGTTCAAAAATGGAATGCAATCAAGGAAAGGGCAGGGGGGAAGATTGTTGTGGGTTTGAATACCGGTTGCGGCAAGAGATGGAGTACTCGTTTATGGCCTACACAATATTGGCTTGAACTTATTCGGATGCTTCAGGAAAATAATTTTTATCCGATTGTTCTTGGTGGACCTGATGAAGACGCTCAGAATAAAATATATGCTCAGGAAACCGGATGCTATTATCCCGGCACTTTTTCTCTCGAAGAATTTATTGCCATCAGTGCCAATTGCGATGTAATTGTTTCTGCTGTTTCTATGATGATGCACATTGCCGTGGGGCTTCAAAAGCCTTTGGTTCTTTTTAATAATATTTTCAATAAGCATGAATTTGACCTCTATGGGAGGGGTAAAATTGTGGAACCCTCCTCCGGCTGCGAATGCTATTATGGAAATTCTTGCAAAAGGGAAAATCATTGCATGAATAGTTTAGCTGTTGCCGATGTTTTCAATGCCGTTGAAGAATTATCCCTTCTCAAAAAATGAAAATAGCCTTTCTTTCTACCTTTTATCCTTTTCGTGGTGGAATTGCTCAGTTTAATGCTGCTTTATATCAAGAATTTAAAAAAAAGAATGATATCAAGGCCTTTACCTTTAGTCGTCAATACCCCGGTGTTTTATTTCCTGGAAGTAGCCAATATGTTTCTCCTGCAGATGACGCTGCTATCATTGATTCATCTGAAGTTCTTGATACCATCAATCCGTTTACCTATTGGACTGCGGCCAATCAAATTCGGAAGTTTCAGCCGGATTTGATGCTGATGAAATTCTGGATGCCTTTTTTTGCTCCATCTTTGGGAAGTGTAGCCTATCGATTGAAAAAGAAAACCAAAATTATTTCCATTCTAGATAATGTCATTCCCCATGAAAAAAGGCCTGGGGACATAGCCATGACCAAGTTTTTTCTTCGCCAAAATCATGGATTTGTGGTGATGAGTGATGCGGTAAAAAATGATTTGCTTTCTTTAAAACCGAATGCTAAATTTTTATACCATGGTCATCCACTTTATGATCATTTTGGCGCGAAAGCCGATAAAAATGATGCTAGAAAAAAATTGCATATTCCTGAAAATAAGAAATTGGTTTTGTTCTTTGGTTTCATTAGGGATTATAAGGGCCTCGATCTTTTGATTCGGTCATTTAAAGGATTACCGGATGATTATATTTTATTGGTGGCTGGTGAAGTATATGGAAACTTCGATAAGTACGATCAGTTGATAGATCAGTTGAATCTGCGTGATAAAATAAATTTGCAAATTCGATATATCAATGACCATGAAGTGGCAGATATTTTTTCTGCAGCTGATGTCTGTGTTTTACCCTATAAATCCGCTACACAAAGTGGAATAACTTCTATTGCCTATCATTTTGATTTGCCCATGATTGCTACTGATACCGGTGGGTTGAAGGAAACTATTCAGGATGGTAAAACCGGTATTATTGTCAAAGAACCTCGTGAGGATTTAATTCGATTGGCGATTCTTGATTTTTTTGAAAACAACAAATCTCTTTCTTTTGTCAAGGAAATTCAAAACCTTCGTGAAGTGCTTTCCTGGAAGCATTTGTCCGATAGTATATTGTCTTTCTCCGGGGAGTTGTAAGTTTTTTATCCGTATCCCATTCTATTCATTCAACAGATTTATTGTATAAAAAAAAGAGGCCTTCCTTTTGGGAAGACCTCTTTATAGGAAGCTTTCTTAATTAGTTGATGCTTACTTTTTGATTATAAACACCTGATTCTGTTACGATTTGTAACAAATAAAATCCTTTCGAAAATCCTTCAACTGATATATGTTTATTCAATTCAATGTTGAATGGACCATTGGAAGAGGAATAAACAAGCTGACCTGCTGAATTGTATAATCGGATGCTTACCGCATTTTCAGAAGGAGATTTAAATAAAATATTTAAATCGTTTTGAGTTGGATTGGGATAAACGGTTAAGATTTTGTCGGTGATGATTTTTGATATCCCTACTGCATTTTGTGAGGTTACACAGATATTAAAGGTAGAGGTCATCGGAATTCCACTTCCATATGAATATACCCTTACGAAATAAGTATTACCAACAATCAGTGACTGAGTAGTTACTTTTTCTGTACCTCCTGAATAGGTATTATCTGAACAGCCGATAGAATTACCACCGCATGCATCAAATACCTCAATAATGGCATCGAAATTTGAACTTCCCTTCACCTCTACGGTTGCATTATTGGCGTCTGCCACAAAGCTTAACCATACATCATTGGCCGCTGAACTAAATCCTGTACCACAGTTGATAGGTGGTAAGGATTGCGTAGCACCCAATACATCTCCTACAGATGGTACACAGGTATTATTGACAGGGATGGAGATCGCATTTACACAATTATCATTTTTAGCAATGGGTAAACCTGGAATGATACAAATATCATAGGTACCTGTTGCATAATTACTATATGTGAATGTTCTCAGATAATAGGTATGACCTTTGATTAATTTGTTGAAGGTTTGCGATGTCGCATAGTATGAACATTCTGTGGACTGCGTTCCTCCGCAAGAGTCGCTGTATAATACAAATCCAATGGCTGTGATTCCAATGCTATAGTTCATTGATTTCACCGTCATCGTGGTATCATTGGCAGTAAAATAATACCACACATCATCATCATTATCAAAAGATGCACAGGTTGGATTGGGCTGTGATTGTGTAGCTGAAATGGTATTTACTGTTGTCGGCTGACAAACAAATGCTGATGGTGCAGGATTGATTTTAATCGCACCACTGCAATCATCATTCGCTGGTGGGTTTGGCGTTTTGAAGATGCAAATATCAAAATCCGTTGTGGTAGGATTACTTCCATTGTGGTAAACCCTTACATAATAGGTATTTCCTATCGTCAACCCGGTATCTTTCAGTGTTTCAATAGAACCGTATGAAAAGTTTTTATTTGAACATGCAATCATATTTCCATTGCATCCGTCAAAAACCTCAACAATAGGATCGAAAGAGGCTGAGCCTGCTACTTGTATGGTCTGATTGGCAGATACCGCAACAAATTTATACCACACATCAATGGCGCTGAAGCTTGAACTACCATTACAAAGATTCGGTGGCATTGACTGATAAGCCCCTTCAACATTGCCTTTAATAGAATTGCATGAACTTCCACTAGCAACTATTGATGTTGCATTGATGCAATCGTCATTAGCAGGTGGCGGTGTTCTATAGATACATATATCATAACTTCCACCGCCAGTTCCACCTACAAAGGTTCTGAGGTAATAGGTTTTACCTATTTTAAGTTTGGCAAACAACTGTTTGTTATTTGTGGCATAGGTAGTGCATTCTATGGATTGTATGCCGTTACAGGAATCTGCATACAGCACAAAGCCAATGCCATAAACACCTAACCCTAAATTTGATGCTTTTGCAGTCATGCTGCTGTCGGTAGCAACAAATTTATACCAAACATCATCATCATTTGAGGTAGAAGCACAAGTAGGGTCTGGATATGAATGGGTTGCACTTACTGTATTTACATTTACAGAAGCACATGCGGCTTCATTGGCTGCAGTGGCAATATATATTGCGTTTGCGCATTCATCATTTGCGGGTGGTGGTGGCGGCATAAAAACACATAAATCAAATGTGCCGGATCCTGCACCAGTGGTAAAGGTTCTTAAGTAATAGGTATGTCCTACTGTTAAATTCATAAAATCAAACCGATTGTTGAGGGCTTGAGTTGTACATTCAATAGATTCTGTTCCTGCACAAGAATTATCATACATCACAAATCCAACACCACTTGCGCCTCCACTTAAGTTTTCGGCTTTTACGACGATGTGGGTGCTAGGTGCCACAAATTTGTACCAAACATCATCATCATTTGAAAATCCTGCACAAGCTGGATTTGGCAATGATTGTGTTGATGAAGCTGTATTTACAGCGGTTGAAACGCAAGCGGCTTCACTTGATGCTGGATTGATGGATATCGCTCCTGCACACTCATCATTTGTGGGTAACGGTGGTGGCGGTGGTGTTGTATATACACAGATATCAAAGGTGGTTGTAAGCGGAAAGCTGCTGCCATAAAAGTAAACACGAATGTAGTAGGTAGTGCCGGGTAATAAATTGGTGGCAATAATTTTCTCTATATGCCCACCACCAGAGGTTTGGTCAGAACAAGTAATGCTGTTTCCATTGCATCCATCCCGTAATTCAATTACTGCATCAAAGGAAGCGGATTCGGTCAATAAAATGGTTTGATCAGGTGCTGCAGCCACAAATTTATACCATACATCCATTGCTGAAGAGCTTATCCATCCGGAACATGAAGAGGCTGGAATGGATTGTGTTGCGCCTGCATCATCCCCTGGAATACTTGAACACGATGCACCCACGTTCAGACTGATGGCGTTGGCGCAATCGTCATTTACCGGCGCAATTAAAAATTTGGGATTGCCACCCTTTGGATTCGGCAGGGGGTTAGCAGGCATTGGCCTTTCTGAAGGCCTTGCATCTGATTTAAAGATGACTTTCTCTTCTGGAATGGGCCTTGTGTTTCCTTCCCCGCGATTGGGCTGAATACCCCGCTCGCTTCCTTGGGCGAAAGAAAAATTGGTATAGCATAAAATGCTCATTATGAGCACAATACAC
>CANKSK010000122.1 GCA_947485425.1 Bacteroidota bacterium
AAATGAATGTTTTTTCGATTTCTGATTTGGAGAAGTTTTCTGGAATCAAGGCCCATACCATTCGGATTTGGGAACAGCGTTACAAAGCGCTGCAGCCCAATAGAACAGAAGGCAATACCCGTTATTATGATGGGTTGCAGCTTAAACGACTCCTGAATATTGTGACCTTACTGAATTACGATTACAAAATATCTCAACTTTGTTCAATGCCCGATTCACTTCATATAAAGCTTCTTGAAGAGCGAATGGAAAAGGGTTCTCTGATAGATCCACATTATGAAAGCTTTGTATCCCAGTTGATTTCTGCCGGTATGACCTATGACGAGGTTCATTTTGAAAAGATTTTTTCAAGCTGTATGCTGCGTTTTGGAATGAAACAAACCTACTTAATGGTTATTTATCCCATGCTCGTTACCTTGGGTGTTATGTGGTCTAAAAATGATTTATGGCCTTCGCAAGATCATTTTATTTCCAATATGATCAAGCAAAAAATGTATACGGCAATGGATGCTTTCCCTCCCGCAAAGGCGGATGCCGATTCATGGTTGTTATTTCTTCCAGAAAATGAATTGCATGAAATTGGTTTGCTGTTTGCCAATTACCTATTGCGACTTTCGGGATCTAAGGTGGTTTATCTTGGTGCAAATCTCCCTTTTGAATCTCTAAAGCATGCGGTAAATAAATTACAAATAGAAAATTTACTCTTTTTTATGGTTCACCATACTTCCCATAAGCAAGCACAAAAATATATCGATGATCTTGGCAATGAGTTTCCCAACAAAAACATCTATATATCTGGGAATATGGATTTAATACACCCCCTCGAATTGGGCCCATCTATTAAATACCTTTATTCTGTTGAAGAAATGGAAAAAACCATCGCTGAAAATAAAGGTGTTAAAACAACTTACTAATCATTAAACAAAAATATGTCCGTCATTTCAATAATTGGCTCAGGGTTTTCAGGTATTAGTGCCGCTGCTTATTTAAGCAAGGCAGGACATCAAGTACATGTTTTTGAAAAAAATGCGACTGCCGGTGGTCGCGCCAGACAAATGGCCACAGAGAATGGATATGTCTTTGATATGGGTCCAAGCTGGTATTGGATGCCCGGTGTTTTTGAAAAGTTTTTTGCGGATTTTAACAGTCAAGTTTCTGATTTTTATCAGCTTACACTGCTCAACCCTTCCTTCGATGTGGTTTATGGTGAAGCCGATGTTTTGAGCGTACCGAGTCATTATGAAGCGCTATGTGCTTTATTTGAAAGCATTGAGACTGGAAGTGCTGCTCGCTTAAATCAGTTTATGGAGGAAGCTGAATTCAAGTATAAAACCGGTATGGATCAATTGGTTTATAAACCAGGATTGTCATGGTCTGAGTTTTTGGATATGGATTTAATAAAAGGTGCTTTTCGACTCCAAGTCTTTTCGTCCTTTAGCAAGCATGTGCGGAAATTCTTTAAAAATCCCAAGCTCATTGCTTTGATGGAATTTCCTGTTTTGTTTCTCGGTGCTATGCCGCAAGATACACCCGCCTTATATAGTTTGATGAATTATGCCGGATTAAAATTGGGAACCTGGTACCCGCAAGGCGGTTTTGGAAAAGTGATTGATGGCATGAAAGCCGTTGCAGAAAAAAATGGAGCCATATTCCATTTCAATGCCGCTGTTCAAAATATTCAGGTTCAAAATAATCTCGTTAGCGCTATTCAAGTAAATAATGAATTGTTTCATTGTGATGGAATCATTGCCTCGGCAGATTACAATCATGTGGAAGAAAAACTATTGCCCCCTGCCTATCGAAACTATTCAGAATCCTATTGGGAGAAAAAAACTTTTGCGCCTTCTTGCCTGATATTTTATTTAGGTATTCAAAAGCAAGTACAAAAGCTACATCATCATACGTTGTTCTTCGATGAAGATCTTGCATTACATGCACAGGAAATTTATAAAACACCCAAGTGGCCAGCTAAGCCTCTCTTTTACGTCTGCTGTCCTTCTAAATCTGATGATGCCGTGGCGCCTGAAGGCCATGAAAATATTTTTATTCTCATGCCTATTGCTCCCGGACTTCAAGATAGTGAGGAAATGCGTGAAAAGTATTTTGAAATCATCATGAAACGCCTTGAAAAATATTGTGGCGAAAACATAAGCAGTTCCATAGACTATAAAAAAAGCTATTGTGTGGATGATTTTATTAGTGACTATCATTCGTATAAAGGCAATGCTTATGGTCTTGCCAATACCCTCATGCAAACGGCCATTCTCAAGCCTAAAATGATTAATAAAAAAATTGCCAATTTGTTTTATGCTGGCCAGCTTACCGTGCCAGGTCCCGGAGTGCCACCATCACTTATTTCAGGGAAAATTTCCGCTCAACTCTTAACCACCTATCTCCAAAAACACCATGAAGCTATTATTTGATCATGTCTCTGATTCCTGCAGCAAAATAACAACCACTGCCTATAGCACAAGTTTTTCATTAGGCATACATATGTTTAAGAAAGAACTGCGCGCCCCAATATATGCTATCTATGGTTTTGTTCGCTTTGCGGATGAAATTGTTGATAGCTTTCAGGGTTATGACCAAAAATATCTTTTGGAAAAGTTTAAAAAAGATACCGCAGAAGCCATCGAAAATAAAATTTCACTCAACCCCATATTAAATGCTTTTCAAAAAGTGGTGAATCAATATCATATTGAAAAATATTTGATTGATACCTTCTTGCATAGCATGGAAATGGATTTAGATAAAATACAATACAATGAAGGTAAATATCAACAATACATACTGGGTTCGGCAGAAGTAGTGGGTCTCATGTGTTTACATGTGTTTACCAATGGGGATTTAAGCATGTATGAAGAACTTAAACCTTTTGCTATGAAATTGGGTGCGGCTTTTCAAAAAATAAATTTTTTGAGAGATCTTAGTGATGATTTTAACACTTTGGGAAGAACGTATTTTCCCAATATTGATATGCAAAAATTTACCCAGCATGAAAAAGAATTAATTGAAGCTGAAATTGAAAATGATTTTAATGAGGCATTGGTGGGTATTAAAAAGCTTCCTGCCTAATCAAAGGCAGGGGTATACTTGGCATATGTATATTATAAATCACTTTTGCGTAAGATTAAAAATGTGCCTGCTCAACAGGTGATGAACGAAAGAATTCGCATTAGTAATGGCCATAAGATCGGCCTTATGCTGCATTCAATGGTAAAAAATCAAATGAATATGTTATGAAAGTTAAAATAGCATTTTTTTTCTTCTTGTTTTTTATTTCATCCTTTTCCTTTGGCTTAAATATTTCTAAGGAAGAAATTCGCTTGGTATATATTCAAGCGGCTTCAGATGAAAGCGCCTGTAAAAAATTATTGCGCTATTGCGATGAAAATAAAATGTCCGATAAATATCTTCAATCAGGTTACTCTGCTTGTGCACGAATGATGATGGCCAAACATCTTTTCAATCCACTGTCAAAGTTGTCGTATTTTCAGGAAGGAAAACAATTGCTCGAAAAAGCCATTGAAAATGCTCCTGAAAATATTGAACTTCGATTTTTACGGTTTTCAACTCAATGCCATGCCCCTCATTTTTTAAATTATCATGGCAAATTGGTAGAAGATAAAATATTTCTTTTGAAAACATTGCATTTTCATCAGGATAAACAATTGAAAAAATTGATAGTTCAGGTCTTACTCGAATCTAATTTACTCACACCATCTGAAAAAAGTAAAATATGACAGAAAAAGAATTTTTAATATTGGTTGATGAAAATGATCAGCCTTGGGGCAAGCTTGAAAAGCTAGAAGTGCATGAGCTAGGCTTATTGCACCGTGCTTTTTCTGTTTTTGTTTTTAATACCAAAGGAGAACTGTTGTTGCAACAACGAGCGGATGAAAAATATCATTCTGCAGGTTTATGGACAAATACCTGTTGCAGTCATCCCCATTATGGCGAAAATACAGATGATGCTGTCGAAAGAAGATTGAAAGAAGAAATGGGCATGCATGCACAAACGGATTTTGCTTTTAGTTTTTTATATAAATCAAAATTTGAAAATGGATTGATTGAACATGAATATGATCATGTCTATTTTTCGGTTTCTGATGAATTGCCTATTCCTGCAAAGGAAGAAGTAAAAGATTGGAAATACATGAGTTTAGATCTGTTGTCAGAAGATTTAAAAAATAATCCAAACCATTATACCGAATGGCTTAAAATATGTTTTGTTCAGATGTTGACGCATCTCAAAACCCATCAATCTACCCAACCTTATTTATCTGTTTTCAACTATGTATAAGCTCGAAACCATTCAATTTATTCCTATATCCTTGTCAACGGCTTGGGATTTTTTTTCCTCACCAAAAAATCTTTCTCGCATTACGCCGCCCGAAATGGGATTTCAAATTCTGTCTGAATTGCCTGAAGGACCCATATATAAAGGTCTTCAAATTGACTATCGGGTAAAACCCTTGTTGGGAATTCCCATGCACTGGAAAACAGAAATTGGTGAAACCGATTCTGTGTCATTTTTTACCGATACGCAATTGAAAGGTCCCTATAAAAAATGGGAGCATACACATACCTTTGTGGAAACAGATAAGGGCGTATGGATGACCGATGTGGTGGTCTATGAACTTCCTTTTGGCTTCATTGGTAAATGGGCTCATTCCCTTTTTATTCGAAAAAAAATCGAACAAATATTTCAATACCGTAAACAAATATTAAACGTATTATTTCCTGAAAATGAATAAAATTCTTATCGATACGCTCATTGTTTTAGCTGCTTTTTTCGGAATGGAAGCGGTGGCTTGGTTTACGCATAAATATGTGATGCATGGATTTTTATGGCGCTTGCATCGTGACCACCATAAAAAAGATACCTATGGTTTTTTTGAAGAAAATGATTTCTTCTTTCT
>CANKSK010000123.1 GCA_947485425.1 Bacteroidota bacterium
AAGTTCATTATGCTGTATGTGTTTAGAAAATTAGGGCAAAACTACTAATATTTCACTATAAAATAACATCCCTTCTGATTTACTGCTTTTGCAGTGCAAAAGGCTAACAATCAGCTTATTCGGAGGTATAATGAAATTCAATTTCTGGAAACGCTTCCTTGGTCATCCGCAAATTCCATTCGCTGTCGGCCATAAAAACTGGGCGTTCATCCTTGTCGTAGGTAATATGTCTGTTTTTGGTAGCAATAAATTTGGCTATCACCTGCTTGTCAGAACAGCTGAACCAGCAGGCTTTGATATAATTCATGGGATAAAAAGAGCAGGAGGCCCCATATTCCTGCAACAGTCTGAATTGAATCACCTCAAATTGCAATTCTCCAACGGTTCCAATGATCCGCACATTTCCAGTGGGTTGGGTGAATAGTTGCGCAACCCCTTCATCCGTCAGCTGTCGGATGCCTTTTTCAAGTTGCTTGGCTTTAAAGGGGTCTTTATTGATGAGCTCCTTAAAAATTTCCGGAGAAAATCGTGGTATGCCTTTGAAGGTCATCTGTTCTCCTTCGGTAAGGGTATCGCCAATTTTAAAGCTTCCTGTGTCATAAAGACCTATTACATCTCCAGGAAAGGCCTCTTCCACAATATTCTTTTCGTTGGCCATAAAGCTTGCCGGACTGGAAAAACGCAGTTTTTTCTCTAGGCGGGTATTGTAATAAAACTTATTTCTTTCAAATTTCCCGGAAACAATTCTGCAAAAAGCTATCCTGTCGCGGTGATTGGGGTCTAGATTGGCATGAATTTTAAAAATAAATCCGCTGAAATCCTTTTCATCAGGAAGAATTTCTCTCGTATCAGTATGTCTTGGCAGGGGAGAAGGAGCGATGCGCACAAAGGTATCCAGAAGCTCCCGAATGCCGAAATTGTTTACCGCACTGCCAAAAAATACAGGGGCTAAATATCCATCCAAATACAATTCTTCTTGGAAGCCTTCATAAACGCCTTCAATCAAGGAGGCGTCATCACGAAGCTTTGCAGCTGCATCTTGCCCAATGCGCTTATCAAGTTCTGGATCTGATAAATCTTTTATTTCATAAATATCTTCTGAGATTTTGGTCTTATTGGGCGAAAACAATTCAAGCTGCTTCTCAAAAAGATTATATACCCCCTGAAAGGTATTCCCGATGCCGATAGGCCAGGTGAGCGGACAGGTATGTATACTTAACTTTTTCTCGATCTCATCAAGCAAATCATATGGATCCAAGCCTTCTCGGTCCATTTTGTTGATAAATACAATTACCGGTGTATTTCGCATCCTGCAAACTTCCATCAACTTGCGCGTCTGCTCTTCTACACCTTTCACGCAGTCTATCACCAAGATAACACTGTCAACGGCGGTAAGGGTGCGATAGGTATCTTCGGCGAAATCTTTGTGACCGGGGGTATCCAGAATATTTACCTTGTAATTCTTGTATTCAAAGCCCATCACGGAAGTGGCAACAGAAATGCCCCTTTGTTTCTCTATCTCCATAAAATCTGAAGTAGCCGTTTTGGTAATTTTATTGCTTTTTACAGCTCCAGCCGTTTGTATCGCTCCGCCAAAGAGCAAAAGCTTTTCGGTAAGCGTAGTTTTCCCCGCATCAGGATGGCTGATGATTCCAAAGGTTCTTCTTTTATTTAAATCTTCTTTTTTCAAAACAAGGTGCAAAAGTAAGCATATTATCCCAATTCTTATTTAAATCAACGTATTAAAAAAATATTTTCAAACAGATTGGAAATGCCGATAAAGAATAAGGTTTTATCTAAATAAAGCACTTTCAGCTTTGTGGTATTGTAAATTTATTGGGCTATTTCTTATTCCTTATCTGCATAAAATCATTAATTTTGCCTTTCAAAAAATAGTAATGAAGGGCCTTCGCAACATGAATAGCTGTTTTGATGGTACATTCAATGCAATAGCGTATTTAATTAGAAATAAAAACAGCAGAAATTCCAATGTCCGATACAATCACAAATTTTAACCCCAATGCGGTAGGCGATGCCAGCAATACGATTTACGGTTTACCTTTTCATACTAAAAATGCAAAAGTTGTCATTCTGCCTGTTCCCTGGGAGGTAACCGTTTCCTATAGCGCAGGCACTGCCAATGGTCCACAGGCAGTTTACGATGCATCCTTTCAAGTAGACTTGTTTGATCCCCTCATCAAAGATGCATGGAAGATGGGTATTGCCATGCAGGCAGTCGATAAAAAAATAAAAGCCCAAAGCCGTTTGTTGCGAAAAAAGGCAGAAATCTATATCGATGCCTATATCAAGGCCGCTGGGAAAAAAGAATCTGCCACGATGCGCAAAACCCGTGAGGAAATAAATGCCGCTTGCCGAAAGCTGAATGAATGGGTCATGAACCAATCCCTTGCGCAGTTGGAAAAGGGGAAAATTGCTGCTTTACTCGGTGGCGACCACAGCACACCTTTGGGACTCATGCAGGCACTGGCAAGCAAGCACAAAAGCTTCGGTATCTTGCAAATTGATGCACATGCCGATTTGCGGGATGCCTATGAAGGATTTGAGTTTTCGCATGCCTCTATTATGTTTAATGCGCTTAAAATTCCACAGGTCAAACAACTCGTGCAGCTGGGTATTCGCGATTATTGTGAAGATGAATTTAATATCATTCAAAAAGATAAAAGAATAACCACTTTTTTCGACAGAGATATCAAACAAAGTCAATATAAGGGTGAATCTTGGGAAAAAATTTGTGATCGTGTCATTTCTACACTACCTAAAAATGTTTACTTGAGTTTTGATATTGATGGCTTAGATCCCAAACTGTGTCCAAATACAGGAACCCCCGTTCCTGGTGGCTTTGAATTTGAACAGATTGTTTTTTTGCTTGAAAAACTCGTGGCCTCCAAAAGAACAATCATTGGTTTCGATATCAATGAAATAGCTCCAGGAAAAGATGAGTGGGATGCAAATGTTGGGGCCCGAATGCTTTATAAAGTAGCCAATTTATGCGCTCTTTCCAATAAATAGATTTCATCTAATACCCTTTAAGGTGATCAGCCATAAAGGGTATTAGGGATTTTGGGTATGTGTTTTTTGAATGCTGTGTTAAATGTACACAGTGTGCTTGAAATACTTTTTATTGATTGATTTAATGGATTTAAAAATTTCTTTTGCTATTCAAATCAATCCTTATTCGGCAATCATTTTTCCCTTAAATTGCAGGATGTCGTTCTCCAGTATCTTATAGACATACATGCCCGCAGGCAAATTTTCTCTCATCAGCAGCAGGGTATTCCCTGTAATGTGATTCACTTCTCTCACAAGGTTTCCTTGCATATCATACATCTTAAACATATAATCATGGAAGCTGCCATCGTTCGCAATATGAATTCTTGCAGCTGATATCCATGGATTGGGATATGCAACCATTTGTATGCCTTGTGCTTGGATTGATGAGGTTGTTGTTGAAAGGTTTACAATTACGGTAACTGTATCAGAAGCCTTGCAACCATTGATGTCGCTGACCGTCAATGTATATAGGGTAGTTGTGTTTGGATGCGCATAGGGCATATCGATGTTTGCATTGCTTAATGTGTTTGCTGGTGACCATACATAGCTTATTCCTCCACTTCCTTGAAGCATGGTGCTGTCTCCGGGATTTATATTTGCGGTAATTCCTGCATCTGCAATTGGATTGGTATGAATGGTTACCTGCACAGTATCCGCATTTTTACAAGAGGTACTGTTGTCAATTGCGGTAAGTATATACTGCATGACCAATGGCTGGTTGCCTTTATTTCCGGTATGTACCGCCGTAATCGCTGCATTGGGATTACTCAAGCCCGCTGAAGGACTCCAGGAATAGGCAATACCTACTTGGCCTGAATTGCCTATGGAGATGCTGTCTCCATCGCAATAAGCAACATCTATTCCGGCATCTGCTTTGGGGTTGGCTTGAATACTTACCTGCACGGTATCTGTGCTAGAGCATCCGCTAATTTGTACGGTTTGAATAAGAACATAGGTAAGTGTTAAAGGGTTTGAGGTGCTGTTGGAGGCATGAACCATTGGGTTTGAAGCCGTTGCATCACTCAAGCCACTTGAAGGTATCCAAGAATAGTTGTCTCCGGGAATGGCTGCTGAGCCGAGAGAAATGCTATCGCCATTGCAATACATCACGTCAATGCCCGCAAAGGCAATAGGTAAAGGGTTCACATCGATATTTTCCATTAAGGAGGTTGCCGTACTTCCATTGGTAGTGGCATCTACTGTATAGTAATAACTTCCTGGTGAAAAGGGCTTGATAACAATACTTTGCGTGGTTTCACCTGTCGACCAAAGGTAGGAATCTGCTGTGCTGGATTGCAAAACAACAGAATCTCCCATACATAAGGTTGTGGATCCAAGTGGGGTGATGACAGGTATGATGGCTGCATTGCCTACCGTTATAAACAAATCTGTTATGCTGCCTATTCCGCAGGAATTCATGCCTTCCACAGAAATATTTCCTGAGCTGGCAGAGCCACTGAAATCAACCGTTATGGTATTTGTGTTGCTGCCTGAGGTGATTACTGCTCCAGGAGGTAAATACCAATTGTATGATGTAGCATTTGCAATTGGATTAACGGTGTAGGTTACTCCGTTTTGACCCTGAGAAACGCTAATTGGGCCACTGATCATCCCAGAAGGATCGGGAACGGCATAGCCCGTAACCACAATATTTTCAATTCTTGATGTGCCTGAAGCCGCTACATTTCCGCCTCCTACTGCCGTTAGATCGGTCATCGCCCAACGAATAAAAACCATCGGTTGGTTGTCGCATGCGGATGGAAGAGAGACATTGTTTACCACGCCTTTGGTATAGTCATTGCCCAATACAATATTCGACGCACCTGGAACGGTATACCAAGT
>CANKSK010000124.1 GCA_947485425.1 Bacteroidota bacterium
AAAGAAAAAAATATATCTTCAAATTTATTTTCAGCGACTTATTTCAGATAGCGTATACCCTTACGGATCAAAAAGATGTATTCACTAACTACTCAGGACCTTGTATAAATTATTCTACTGATCGAATACACCATACTTTTTTTATTTTCGAAGAGGCTTTGCTCACGCAAAAGGCTTACCATGCCAATGAAAAACCAGCTGTAGGAGTTTGGAATTCAAATCCTGTGATTTATTTTCAGCAAAACAAAGGCGATATCCCCTTTGATATCTTTGCGGCTTCTTTTTATTTAATAAGCAGATACGAAGAATATTCACCGCTTAACAAGGATGCGCATGGCCGCTTTAAACCTGAGGCAAGTATAGCCTTTCAAGAGAATTTTTTACAAAAACCCATCGTAAATATTTGGGCAAATGCTTTTTCCATAGTGCTTTGCGAAAAATTTCCTGAACTTCAAATTCAAAAAAGACCTTTCGACTATATATCCACCTTTGATATTGATAGCTATTGGGCGTACCGGGGGAAATCTCTTATTAAAACCCTTGGCGGATATTTTAAATCGATCCTACATGGACGCATCAAAGAATGTGTAGATCGCACCTATGTTTTACTAGGGCAAAAAAAAGATCCTTTCGATACCTTTGAATTGCAATCAAGCTGGGAAAAAGAATTCCACATCAAACACATGTATTTTTTTCATTTGGGTGACCCGGGAAAGAATGATAGAATTATTGCATCAGAAAACCAGATTGATATTCAGGAGAAAATACAAAATCTTTCCCAAACCTACAAAACAGGAATACATCCCTCCTACCAATCCAATGTGAGCAAGGAACAATTTAGAAAGGAATTCGGTCGATATCAAAAATATACTGGAAAAGCTCCACAAGTAAGCCGGCAACATTTTTTAAAAATGAATGTACCTGAAACCTATAGACAACTAAGTGTATTCGGCATTCAAGAAGATTATACCATGGGCTATGCCCAAAAATGTGGATTTAGAGCTGGAGTGGCCATTCCTTTCCGATTTTACGACCTTGAAAAGGAAATAGAGACGCCACTCTTGATATATCCATTTGCCGTAATGGATGGCACGTTGAAAGATTATATGAAATTATCCCCTGAAAAGGCAGAGCAAACCATCATCGAATTAATGAATGAAGTAAAAGCATCAGGCGGCGTTTTTATTTCAATATTACACAATCATACCATCCATGACGAGGGTGAATGGAAAGGATGGAAAAAAGTATTTGAAACGATGTTTTTCCATGGAACAAACAAACCATTGCATGTATGAATATAAAACATCTTCAACATCAAGAAATTGACAAGAACAAATGGGATGCATGTATTGCACAATCTGTGCAAAAAATCATCTATGCCTACTCATGGTATTTGGATGTAGTAAGTCCCAATTGGGAGGCATTGATTTTAGGAGATTATGAAGCTGTTTTCCCCTTGTGTTGGAAAAAAAAGTTCGGGTTACATTATTTATATCAACCCGCATTTACCCAACAATTAGGCATTTTTTCAAAATTAGCAGATAATCAGGCCTTAAACAATTTGTTTTTAGAGGCCATACCCCTGAAATTTAAACTGATAGAAATCAATATCAATACTACAAACCAGATCACTTCTCCAAAAAATTTTCAAGAAATCAAAAACATCACTCACCATCTGGATCTTTCAAATCCATATGAGGCTATTTCTGAAAAATACGCTGAAAACTTGCACCGCAACCTAATAAAAGCTCAAAAAAGTCGTTTTGAGTTCATAAAAAATCCAAATGTTGATGATCTTATTGAATTGTTTCGAGCACATAAAGGCAAAGAAATATCCACCCTATCAAATGATTCGTACCAAAAATTTAGGAGTATTTCTGCTATATGCCAGCAGAAAGAAAAAATAAAAATATATGCCATTCGATTGCCAGATGAAAAAATAAGTGCAGGGATGTGTATTTTGGAGGATGATCAGCATTCCATTTTTTTGTTTTCAGCGCTTTCCGAAAAGGGCAAAAAGACAGGGGCAATGCCTTTATTAATAGATACCTATATCAAGCAACATGCAGAAAAAGGCATATTATTTGATTTTGAAGGCTCGAATGATAAAAATATTGCTCGATTTTATCGTGGTTTTGGATCAAAAGAATATGTATATTTACACCTGAAAAAAAACAAATTACCGTTCTATATCCGCTGGTTTAAAAATTGATTGAAAACACATCTAATGATAAATATTTTAAGTAAAGAAAACTCATTGTGCAGCCAGTTTATTGCAGAGTTACGTGACGTAACGATCCAACAAGATCGTATGCGTTTCAGGCGCAATATGGAAAGATTAGGGGAAATATTCGCCTATGAGATCAGCAAAAAAATGGTATTTGAAAACAGAGAAGTCACAACGCCTTTGGGTATTGCTCAAGTAGCGGTGATTGAAAACCAACCAGTGGTAGCCTCAATTTTGCGTGCAGGACTTCCCCTTCACAATGGAATTACAAATTATTTTGACAAAGCAGACAATTCGTTTGTATCGGCATATCGAATTCATCATAAAGATGGTGGATTTGATATTAAAATTGAATATTTATCAAGCCCAACCCTTACTAATCGCATTTTAATTTTATGTGATCCGATGTTGGCAACGGGTACCTCTATGGTATTGGCCTACAAAGCATTATTAGAAAAAGGCAAACCCGCACATACCCACATTGTATCCACCTTGGCTAGTAAAGATGGTATTAATTACATAAAAAGTCATTTATCGGCCCATGACATCACCTTATGGGTTGGCGCAGTAGATGAAGAGTTAACAGCCCAGTCCTTTATTGTACCGGGCCTTGGAGATGCAGGAGATTTGTCTTTTGGTGGAAAAAACTAAAATCAACTGAAACTCTGGTAAATATTTGATGTATAAATCGTTATATTTATAAAAAAGGTAAAAATTGGAAGTACTAAAAATTTTATCCATTATTGGCATCAGCAGCATCAAATTTATTGGTGGTCCTTTTTTAGGGTATACTTATAATTTCAGTTTTATCGAAACCATTTTATTCTCCGTATTAGGGGGTATGATAGGCGTTTTATCAATCTCCTATTTTTCGAGTTGGATACTTAAGTTAACGGCTTGGATCAGACATAAGAGATTAGAAATTAGAATCAAAAAAGATTTAAAAACCTTGGCATTATTGCATAAGCCTGGAGATGCCGATTATCATAAAAAGCATGCTGAAATTTCAAGAAAAAGAATACAAAATATTTTTTCTCCCAGAAATAGAAAAATCGTTAAATATTGGAAAAAATTTGGATTGGCGGGCATAGCCTTGTTTACCCCTATTTTTATTTCAATACCCATAGGAACATTTATTGCCACAAAATATGTGGCAAATCGAAAAAAGGTATTGATTTACATGTTTTGTTCACTGCTCTTTTGGGCAGTGTTAATTAGTTCCATATTTGAACTTTTCAATAATAATATATAGTCGATTGATTTTTCATCAAATCAGATATCATCTTTCATTCGGGATTTTAATTTTTCGGAATAAATTTCAATGAACATATCAGAATATATAAAACTTGCTTTTAGAGCTTGTAAATCAAACTTACTGAGAACCATTCTCACTGCACTCATTATATCCATCGGTATAACAGCCTTGGTAGGTATTTTAACCGCCATTGATGCCATAAAATACTCGATTAGCAGTAATTTCACGGAAATGGGTTCAAATACATTTACAATTCGAAACAGTGGAATGTCTGTAAGGCAGCATGGCAAACACATAGAATATCCCAAAATAAGTCTAGAGGAGACTGAAAGATTTCAAACTGCGTTTCATTTTCCAGGACAAATTGCCATTTCCTGCAATGCCACCGAAACAGGCATTTTAAAATATGGTTCCCGGAAATCAAATCCGAATATCAACATCATGGGCGTTGATGAAATGTATTTAAGTGTTAGCGGATTCAATATTGCTAAAGGGAGAAATTTTTCGACCTCAGAGGTAAAAGAAGGGCGACAAGTAGCGATTTTAGGCAATGATATCGCAGAAAAATTATTTGGCAATGAAAATCCCCTTGGGAAGGAATTTTTAGCAGGAAATGGAAAATATATTGTTGCCGGTATATTAAAGCGAAAAGGCACCACATTTGGATTTTCAGGAGATAATTGGTGCTTAATCCCGTTAATCAATGTTAAAAAATATTATGCAGGGCCGGAACAAACCTATACCATCAGCTGCATGACTGACGATATCAATCAACTTGCAGGGGCATCCATTGAAGCAGAAGGTCAATTTCGAATCATCAGAAAGGTAAAAGTAGGAGATGAAAGTAATTTTGAAATCACCAAAAGTGATAGCTTGGCGGGGATTTTAATTGACAATATCAGTATCATTACCTTATCAGCAACGATAATTGGATTCATAACCCTTTTGGGTGCGGCCATAGGCTTAATGAATATGATGTTGGTTTCGGTCACTGAAAGAACACGAGAAATTGGCATTCAAAAAGCTCTTGGAGCTACAAAAAGTGATATTAGAAATCAGTTTTTAACAGAAGCAATGCTTATTTGTCAAATGGGGGGCTGGTGTGGAATTTTATTTGGGATCTTAACAGGCAACAGCATGGCTCTCATCATAGGGGGTAGTTTTATCATCCCTTGGTTTTGGATAATTTCTGCTTTTATATTGTGTCTTTTTGTGGGGATTCTTTCCGGAATTTATCCTGCCATAAAGGCTGCGAGATTAGACCCTATTGAGTCATTGAGGTACGAATAAGGTTTGAAAAAATTTACGCTCCGAACGTTTGATTTAATTATATTTTATTAATTTTGTAATTCAAAACACATAATAGTCATTTATACAATTTCCCCATGAATTTCAGTGATTTAAATTTCAGAAAA
>CANKSK010000125.1 GCA_947485425.1 Bacteroidota bacterium
AAAGTGAAAAAATTATCATTGATTTTAAATCTGGTTCTGCTTGTAGCAGTGGGTTATTTGTATTATGTGCAATTTATGGGAAGCAAGGAAGAGCCCATTATAACCTTACCCAAGCAAGGTTCTAATATGGTTTATGTAAATGCCGATTCTCTATTTGAGAATTATGACTACTACAAAGATCTGAAGGTTAAAATGGAAGTCAACCGGAAAAATACGCAGGTTGCTTTTGAGGCAAAGGCCAAGGCTTTAGAGGCTGAATTTACTCAATACCAACAAAAAGCATCCTCTTTAAGTCCTGAGCAGCGTCAGAAAATTGAAGCCGTACTTGGTCAGAAACAGCAGGAATTTTTGAAAAGCCGCGATGCCATCAGTCAAAATATCGAAGAGGCAGAAACCAAAATACATGGACAATTGTATGATAAAATCGGTAAATATTTAAGGACTCAATCTAAAAGTGGGTATCAAATCGTTTTTGGATATGCCAAAGGCGGAGGTATCCTTTATGCCAATGATAGCTTAAATATCACCAATGCAATTCTCAAAGGCTTAAATGCCTCTTATGCAAAAGAGCCTAAGGAAGAAGTAGAAGATAAATAAGGATCGATTTGATTTTCATGAAAAAGGCAGGTTTTACCTGCCTTTTTTTATGCTTGATGGTTTTTGATTTATGACTGAAAAGCATCCCAGCCTTGAGCGGTAATGGGTACCACATGGTCAGATTTATCCAACATATAAATGCCGGCGCTTTCGGCAGTAATTTGGCCAATAATTGAAATGTCCATATTCTCCGATACTTTTTGGTGGTCCTTCATGGGAATGGTAAAGAGTAATTCATAATCTTCGCCTCCATTCATCGCGCAAACAGTGGGGTCGAGATTAAGATCCAATGCAAGTTGGTAAGCGGATTGATCAATGGGTAATTTGTTTTCATAAATCATGCATCCTACCTCCGAGCTTTTGCAAATGTGAAACAGCTCTGAAGCCAATCCGTCAGAAATGTCGATCATGGCATTGGGAACGACTTTAATTTCTGCAAATTTTTGGATGATATCTTTTCTGGCTTCTGGCTTTAATTGTCTTTCCAATACATAGGAATTTTCGCCCAAGTCGGGCTGTATTCCGGGGTTTTCAAGGAAAATCCTTTTCTCTCTTTCCAGCAGTTGCAGGCCTAAAAAGGCGCCTCCCAAGTCACCGCTTACGCAAATCAAATCGCCCAGCTGGGCTTTGTTACGCATGCTTATCTGCTTGTTTGGGGCAACACCAACAACGGTAATGCTAATGATCATGCCTGACCTGCTTGAAGAGGTGTCTCCTCCTGCAATATCCACATCGTGTTTTTCACAGGCGAGCATGAGGCCTGCATAAAATTCTTCAATGGCTTCCAAAGAGAAACGATTTGAAATAGCGATACTTACAAATATTTGTTTCGGTATTCCATTCATCGCGTAGATATCTGAAAAATTAACCATGGCGGCCTTATATCCCAAATGCTTCATGGGTACATAGGATAGGTCGAAATGAACCCCTTCCACCAGCATATCCGTAGAAACGAGGCCTGAATTTTTGCCTAGATTGATAACCGCAGCATCATCTCCAATACCCTTTAGGGTTTCGGGGTTTTTGACTTTTATAAGGGATGACAGATGGCGAATGAGCCCAAATTCTCCCATTTCAGATAGTTCTGTCCTTTTGGTGTTTTTGTCTTCTAACATGGTATTTCTGAAATTTTCACCGAAAGTAAGAAAGAATTTCGAGACCTGTGGCAAATCATTTGTATAGTCCCGATAAATTTAGTATCTTTGACCTTTTACTAGTAGTTATTTATAATTAGTCCAAATAAGAATAGCGATGATAACCGTAACTGAAAAAGCAAAAACACAGCTGACCCATTTAATGGCTGAATCTCAGTATGATGAAAATTATTTTGTGCGCGTAGGCGTGCAAGGAGGTGGCTGTTCGGGCTTGTCTTATGTCTTGGATTTTGACAAAGAGTTGAAGGCTGAGGATAAGGTTTTCGAGGACAATGGTGTGAAGCTCGTGGTAGACAGAAAGAGTTTTCTGTATTTGGTAGGTACCGAGTTGGATTTTACCGATGGTCTAAATGGAAAAGGATTCAATTTTGTAAATCCCAATGCCACAAGAACATGTGGTTGTGGGGAAAGTTTTTCTGTTTAGAAGAGTTAGATTGTGATTCATGAATATTAAAGAAAAGAAGAACAGATGGATATTTTAGATAAGGTTACGCAGGCAGAGTATAAATATGGTTTTGTAAGTGATATTGAATCAGATGCAGCTCCTATGGGATTAAGCGAAGACATTGTTCGCTTTATTTCTGCCAAAAAAAATGAGCCTGAATTTATGCTTGAATACAGATTGAAAGCTTACAATCATTGGCTAACGATGGAAGTTCCCAAGTGGCAGAATGTAAATTTTCCAGATATTGATTATCAAAAAATCATTTATTATTCAGCTCCCAAGCCCAAGAAAGTTTTAAATAGTTTAGATGAGGTAGATCCTGAATTACGGGCTACTTTTGAAAAGTTAGGCATTTCGCTTGACGAACAAAAAAGGCTTTCGAATGTTGCAGTAGATGCCGTATTGGATAGTGTTTCAGTGGCAACTACTTTTCGTTCTAAATTGGCGGAATTGGGTATTATTTTTTGTTCTTTCAGTGAGGCCGTTAAAGATCATCCTGATTTGGTAAAGAAATATCTGGGAACGGTAGTGCCCTATACGGATAATTTTTTTGCTGCCCTGAACGCTGCAGTTTTCAGTGATGGTTCATTTTGCTATATTCCCCAAGGTGTTCGATGCCCAATGGAATTGTCTACCTATTTTCGAATTAATGCTGCCAATACGGGTCAATTTGAACGTACTTTGCTAATTGCCGAAGCCGGTAGTTATGTGAGTTATCTAGAAGGCTGCACGGCTCCAGTAAGAGATGAAAATCAATTGCATGCTGCTGTTGTTGAATTGATTGCTATGGATCGCGCGCATATTAAATATTCTACGGTACAAAATTGGTATCCTGGTGATAAAAATGGAAAGGGTGGTATCTATAACTTTGTAACCAAAAGAGGTTTATGTGCCGGTGTGGAGTCGAAAATATCATGGACTCAAGTGGAAACGGGCTCTGCAATTACTTGGAAATATCCAGGATGCATCTTGAAAGGCGATGGGTCAATTGGGGAGTTTTATTCGGTAGCACTTACCAACAATTGTCAGCAAGCAGATACCGGAACCAAAATGATTCATATTGGGAAGAATACAAAAAGTACCATTATTTCAAAAGGTATTTCTGCCGGAAGAAGCAATAACAGCTATAGGGGCTTGGTGAAAATCAATAAAAATGCCCACAATGCCAGGAATTTTTCGCAGTGTGATTCTTTATTAATGGGTGATCAATGTGGTGCGAATACCTTTCCCTATTTGGAGGTTGATAATTCTACTGCTACTGTAGAACATGAAGCCACTACTTCAAAGATTGGTGAAGATCAGATTTTTTACTGCAATCAACGCGGTATTTCAACGGAAGATGCCATCGGGCTCATTGTAAACGGATATTGTAAAGAAGTATTCAATCAGCTTCCTATGGAATTTGCTGTTGAAGCCCAAAAGCTTTTGGCAGTAAGCCTTGAAGGTAGTGTTGGTTAAAAATATAACAAGAATATTATAAAAATGAAAGATATGTTAAGTATAAAAAATTTACGGGTATCGATAGAAGATAAAGAGATTCTGAAAGGAATTGAATTGAATATCAAGGCAGGTGAAGTGCATGCCATCATGGGGCCAAACGGTTCTGGAAAAAGCACACTAGCCTCTGTTTTGGCCGGAAGAGAAGAATATACCATTACTTCTGGAGAGGTTGATTTTGACGGAATCAATTTATTGGACTTGGCACCAGAGGAAAGGGCTCGTGAAGGTCTATTTCTTGCTTTTCAGTATCCAGTAGAAATTCCGGGTGTCAGTGGGGCAACATTTCTGAAAACCGCTGTTAATGAAGTTCGCAAGCACAAAGGTTTGGAGCCCTTGGATGCAATGGAGTTTTTAAATGTGATGAAAGAAAAAATGCAGCTGGTGGAAATTGATAAATCACTGATCAGCAGACCAGTGAATGAAGGTTTTTCTGGTGGAGAAAAAAAACGAAATGAAATTTTTCAGATGGCTATGCTAGAGCCTAAGCTTGCCATTTTAGATGAAACCGATTCTGGTTTGGATATCGATGCATTGAAAATTGTAGCCAATGGTGTCAACAAGTTGAAATCTAAAGACAATGCGGTTATTGTGATTACGCATTACCAACGTTTGTTAGATTTTATTGTTCCGGATTATATACATGTGTTATACAACGGAAGAATTGTTAAATCGGGAACCCGCGAGTTGGCATTGGAATTGGAAGAAAAGGGTTACGATTGGATTAAAGCCGAAAATAAAGAAGTTCCGGCTGTTTAAATATTTATTCTCCTGAATTTATGGATTCTACAGTTTCTATTCAAAATAAAAAAGAAAAATATTTGGCAGATTTTACAAAAAATGCTGCAGATTTTTCTCATTCAAGTACCTTTTTGCAATCTCAAAGGAATATTGCATTGGAGGCTTTTTCCAATATGGATTTTCCAAATCTACGCGATGAGAATTGGAAATATACCAATGTTAGCCCTGCATTGAAATCACATTTTCATTTAACAAATGAAAATGAATTGAATGAATTAAATGTGCGTCGTATTTCTGATGAGGAAGCCATAACCTTGGTTTTTGTTAATGGAAATTTCAACAAGAAATTGTCTGTTAATCCCGTTCAAGGCTTGTTGATTAAAAATCTATCAGATGCCCTTGTGGAAAATCCTGAGATTATTGAAAAATATTTTGGAACCCAATGTGATTTGAAAGCAGAT
>CANKSK010000126.1 GCA_947485425.1 Bacteroidota bacterium
ATTTACCAGGTGATTTTATTTCATCCATAAGGGTATTTATTTTTACGCCTAACATATTATAAATACACATTTGAGCATGCGTTTTGCTTTGCAGGCTAAAGGCAATTTGTGCTTCGCTTAAAAATGGATTTGGAAATACTTGAAAACTATTTTCCAATAAAGAATTTTCTTCTATTCCCGTGACCATTGTATATGGCGTAGACATAGCAGTACATCCATTTGGATCTGTGTATAAAACAGAATATACCCCATTTTGAGATGCTAAATAGCTAGATAAGTTTGCGCCTGAAATGGGCTGAAAATTGAAATACCATTGATTGCCACTACTTGCACTTGAATACATGGTGTTTCCATTTTGAGAGATTACTGGAATATTGGGCAAGGGTAATGTGGAAATGGTTACAGGTGCCGATGTTGCAGGTCCATTGCATCCACCTGCATTGTTGATGACAACAGAATAGGTGCCCGCTTGATTCACAGCAATGGATTGGGTAGTAGCACCATTGCTCCATTGAAATGAAGTTCCACCATTGGCTTGAAGCGTTACACTACCTCCGGGACAAAATGCTGTGGGTCCACTTAAGGTTATAATGGCTGTTGGAACCGATGTCGCATTTACTTGGATGGCCGATGAGGTATACGTTCCGGAACAACCATATGGATTGGTAACGGCAACCGTATAGGATCCAGACTGTGTTATTGTGACACTTTGTGTAGTTGATCCATTAGACCATAAATAGGATGAACCTGGACTGGCATTCAGAATGACATAATTACCCAAACAAAAAGTGGTTGGGCCACTTGCATTTATGCTTGCTCCAGGATTTACTGCCGTAATATAAATGGTTGAAGTACCAGAGCATTTTGTGCTTGTATCGGTAACGGTTACAGTATATTGTATATTTGAATTGATCAAAGCAAGAGGTGATTTGATATGGCTATCGTTCAGTCCGGTAGTAGGTGTCCAAGAATATGAATAATTATTTCCTGATGAAATTCCATTTATGGTGATGTCATCGATGGTCCAATTGTCGAATCCAAGTCCTGAATTAAAGGGTTGTGACCATTTAAATCTGGTATGGGGGGTTTGTGCTCCGGCGGGAATACTTTCAACAATCTGTGTAAAGTTTGCATAGGTTCCACCTGTTAAATATGTATTTATGTTGTTCCAACTAACACCACCATCTGTTGAATATTCAAGTAATACGTCTTCTCCATAATCGGCCATTTCACATGGGTAGGAGCTATTACCAATTACCAAACTAAAGGATATTTGTCCACCTGCCGTTACATTCATATCAATGGTTTCTGCTGAACGCGTGCCATTGCCATCAAAATATAAGGCATCTCCCGAAACGGAACCACAGCCCGAACCACCTACAGTACCCAAAATGATATTACTCCATTGGCTATTGTTGATGGGGTCAAAATTTTCAGTCATCGAAGACCCCGCATTCACATCCAATTGAATCGTTCCACCCACACAAATGGTATCTTGAGTTGCTGAGGCATATACAATGGGTGTTGAATTCATGACGGTAATGGGTGCCGATTTCGATACACATATATTTCCGGGATTTCCTACGGTAACGGTGTATGTTCCGGACTTGATTACAATAATATTTTGGGTGGTTTCTCCAGTATTCCAAAGGTAAGTACCAGCAGAAGATGATGAAAGAATTACATTTTGACCATTGCAAAAGCTTGTTGGGCCTGAAGGGGTTATAACAGGTAGGTTTTGCTGATTTAAAACCGTTACATTCACAGGGATTGAAATCGTATTGCAGCCATTGTAATCCAAAACACTGATATTATAACTTCCACTTGTTGTGGCATAATAGTAATAGGATGTAGCTCCAGGAATACTGACATTATTAAGGGTCCACTGATAGGTTATTCCATACCCTGAAAAGTACAATTCAACTGAATCACCTGCACAGAAAGAAGTATTTCCAAATGCGGTGATGGATCCACTGGAAGAATTTAAAGAAATATAAATTGAATTTGAGCTCGTGGAGCAATTCGCAGATGAACTTACCTGTACGCTAAAATTTCCGGTATTATTTGCCCAATAGTTTGAAGATGTGGCTCCCGCAATGGCAATACCATAGTTAAACCACTGAAAAGTGGAACCGATGGGCGCAGAAGCTACCAATTCAACACTATCTCCCTGGCATAGGTTGGTAGATCCATTTGCGGATATGGAAACACTTGGTGCCGGATTAATATTTACAAGCACGGCATTTGAAGTTGATTTACAGCCCCCGGCGTAGGTTACAACTACAGAATATGTATTGGAGGTATTGACGATAATGGTTTGCGTTGTTGAACCATTTGACCATAAATAACTATCTGCCGTATTTGCCGATAGGGTAACTGGATTTCCTTGACAGGCATTGATAGGACCCGTAGGGGAGATAGCTGCTGCAGGAGGGGTAAAAACAGTTACAACCACCAAAGAAGAAGAACTGCATCCAGAAGCAGAATCTGTAACCGTTACTTGATAGGTTGTATTGGCATTTACGGTTGCAACTGGATTGGCTATATTGGGGTTTGATAGGCCAGTGGTAGGTGCCCAAGAATAGCTTAATCCATTGGATGGATTGGCGGCAGCATTCAGATTTGTTTTGCCACCACTACATATGGAAGAGGGGTTTGCACTTGCACTATAGAAAGGACCCGCATTTTTTACTACAAAGGGTAGAGATGTTGAAGAACAAGTACCATTTGTTGTTGTCACGGTATAAGATCCTGAATTGCTTACAACAATAGTTTTGGTGGTGGCGCCTGTTGACCAAGCATAATTAGCTGCCGTATTTGAGGTGAGCGTAACACTAGACCCCATGCAAAATGTGGTGGGTCCATTTGCTGAAATTTTAGGGATGGCAGGGGTTGTATTCACTTGAATGGTTATGAGATTTGAAGTAGCCGAGCAAGGTCCGTTGGTTATTTTTAGAGAATAAATACCGCTAGAGTCAGCAAAAAAGTTTGTACCGGTAGCACCAGCAATATTTTTTCCATTCAGTAGCCACTGGTATTGACTTCCAGATGAAAAATTTCCAATTAATTGAACAGAATCGCCTTTGCAAATAGATGTATTTCCTACATGGGTAATACTTGATGTAATGGAAATTGAATTTATAGAAATAGGCGCGGTTGCAGCCATACAAGAATTTGAATCCGTAACAAATACGGAATAACTACCACTATTTTTTACCGTAATTTTTCTAGTAGTAGCACCCTGAGACCAAAGATATGAATTGCCTTTACTTGACACAAGGATTACACTATCTCCTTTGCAAAAGCTGGTAGGGCCTATATGTGCTATTGTTGGCACAATAGCAGGGGTACATGAGGTATAATAGGCATTCCATCCTGCTTTTTGGGAAGTAGGGTCTGAATAAAACAAAATATACAAAGAGCCGGTACTTGAGGAGATGACAGGAGGAATTGTATTGCCGGAATAGGTACCTATGAGTGGGGAGGCAGTTGATGATCCATCATATACTTCAACAAAATCGCAACAGCCTTCTGTTTCAAAATCAGTAAAAATCAGGGAAATAGACGTAGCGCCAGTTGGTTGAATAAGCCACTCACAATTGGCATTGGCCTGATAATTATTGGCACTACTGCCATCTGATATATTGCCACTTTGAGAGGTAAGTGTTGTTTTTCCACTGCAGTATTGCGCTCTAGAATTCTGGGAAGAAATCAAAAAGGCACATAAAATGATAAAATGAAAGAAATAAGTACAATTTTTTCTCATGGGATGGGGGTGCTAATGGTTATATGAATTGATATTTACCTACAAATCTATTAAATAGTGCTGTAAATGCAATGTTTTTCAAGCAATTTTTTTAAATTGTTGATATCTTTTCTGATTTTTTGATTTGTAGATATACAATTCGGAATGATCCCCATTTTATAAAATATACAGGGATAAATAAGCCATCATTTTTGTATTAAAAAGATTTTAAGATATTTAAAATGATTGTTTGGCAATATTTAGGTTCTCTATATATGCTTTGGCGTGAGGTCCTGTATTGGAAAGCAAGTCTATGATACTTAAATCGGGAAGAAATGCATTACGATTTGCAAATACCTGCTGATATGGAAAATTTGTAAAAACAGAGGATATATTTTTTCTGTCAAAATCAGAATGATTTCGGAAATCCACCAACTTTAGATCCGGATGAACAAGATGGTATGTATTTGAAAAGGTAAAGGGGGTTTCTAATTTTAATATTTTTTTTATTTTGGTAAGTATTTGTAAGTTAAAATCAAAAAGCAATTCATATTTTCTATCGTAAAACTCATGAAAATGGTCTTCATAATATTCAAAAAAGGGCGAATTTCTATAGGCAGACTCAATAGATTTCCAATGTATTTTTTGCCATTGAATGTCATTTGAAATACAGACCTCTTGCATGGCTGTTCTCTGCTTACTTTTGCCAGTTACCGGAATGATTAGTGGCAAAATTCCATTTGCAGCAACGATATAACATCGATTTCTGATGGTTTGTTTGCTAAAGAATTCATATTTATCAAGAATGATATTCTCTGATTCAAAAAAGCGAGCTACATAACTTATGGGTGGAAGATATGCAGAGCTTAGCAGAATAGGAGGATGAATCATAAAGCAAAAGTATGCTTAATCATTCACAAATCTGAATAACCGATTCCAACGAATCTTGCTAAAGAAACTTCCATTAGTATCCCACGACATCCAGATAAAAACGGCTTTTCCAACAATATGGTCTTCCGGCACAAATCCCCAGAAACGCGAATCAGCTGAATTGTGCCTATTGTCGCCCATCATAAAATAATAATCCATTTTGAAAGTATATGAGTTGCTTTCTACGCCATTGATAAATATTTTACCATTTTTTTCTAC
>CANKSK010000127.1 GCA_947485425.1 Bacteroidota bacterium
AAAAAATATGCCGCCTCGTCCTTGTTGGAGAGCACAAAAATCTGATGAGAGTCAAGAGCAGCAGCGGACGCATTTGCAATAAAGGCATCTGATGAGCCGCAGAGACCGCCAATATGCACATTGGAAATCTGAGGTTCTTTTAGCTGATTGATGATTCTTTGAACTCGGGAATCCCTCTCATATTTAATTAATACGTCATTCAAATCCAGCATCAGAGAAATATTGCAACGCCCAAGTTATCTAAAATATTAGGCCTCTATTTGTGAATATTTCAGCATAAATTCTTCAGCTTTTTCGACCATTTCAAAGGAACCAATAAACAAAGGCGAGCGTTGATGAATTTCGTCGGGTTGCAATTGAAGGATACGGGATTTCCCGTTTGATGCCTTCCCTCCGGCCTGTTCGGTGATAAAGGCAAGGGGATTGCATTCATATAAAAGCCTCAATTTTCCATTAGGAGATTTCGCAGTAGAAGGGTAAATATAAATACCTCCTTTAATCATATTTCTATGAAAATCGGCCACCAGGGAACCTATATATCTAGAGGTATAAGGCCTATTGGTATCCTTATCTTCAACTTGACAATATTTAATATATTGTTTTACCCCATCAGGAAAATGGACATAATTTCCCTCATTGATAGAATAAACTTTTCCGGAAGCAGGAATTTTCATATCGGGATGAGAAAGGCAAAATTCACCAATAGAAGGATCTAAAGTAAATCCATTCACGCCTTTACCCGTGGTATAAACCAACATGGTAGAAGACCCGTAAATGATATAACCTGCAGCAACTTGAAGGGTTCCGGGTTGCATAAAATCATTGGTATTGCAGATGTCATTTGTAGAACTATTTCTTCTGTAAATGGAAAAAATGGTTCCGATAGAAACGTTGACATCAATATTGGAGGAACCATCGAGCGGATCGATAGCGATCACATATTTAGCATCTTGAGAAATGCCTCCTTCAATCAAGATAATTTCTTCATTTTCTTCGGAGGCAATACCACAACATTCGCCCCCTGAACGCAAAGCCGAAATAAATTGATCGTTGGCAAAAACATCTAGTTTTTTAACTTTTTCTCCTTGCACATTGATTCCGCCCATATCGCCAATAATATCGACTAATCCTGCCTTGTTAACTTCTCTATTTACAATTTTAGCAGCAATGCCGATATCCCGCAAAAGTCTTGATAATTCGCCTTTGGCATAAGGAAAATCTGCCTGTCTTTCAATAATAAATTGGCCTAGCGTAATTACTCTTTTTTTTTCATTCATCATTTCTTGTATTTAACAATTGGTACTATTATTATCATTAGAAATCGCGAATAAAGGTAATGAATTCCAATTACAAATAAAAAAAATGCATTTAAAAGCCTCTGCAATAAGGCAGAAGGGTGTTCATCAAAATCACATAATAATTTCTATTTTTGCCAGAAGAAGAAGGAGAAATCTCTATAATGATGGAGAAACCTGAAAAAACAGCATTATTTTTAGCTAAAAAGCCAAAAAATGAACAAAACATCTTATCCAAAAGAAAAAATGAAGGTTTTATTGCTTGAAGGGGTGCATCCAACAGCACTAAAGATCTTTGAGGAATCAGGATATTACAATTTAGTTTCACTTTCAGGCGCACTCAGTGAAGAGGAATTGCTCAAAGAAATTGAGGATGTGCATATTTTGGGGATACGCTCTAAAACGCAAGTCAGTGAAAAAATCATAGAAAAGGCAAAAAAGCTTTTGGCTATAGGGTGTTTTTGCATAGGAACCAATCAGGTTTATATGGTTGGAGCAACATCCGCTGGCATTGCTGTATTCAATTCGCCCTTTTCAAACACCCGATCGGTAGCGGAGCTTGTCATAGGCGAAGCCATTATGCTCATGAGAAGGATAGCCGAAAAAAATGCGGCAGCGCACCGTGGCATTTGGATGAAAGACAGCGCCAATTGTTATGAGGTAAGAGGTAAAACATTGGGAATAATAGGTTATGGACACATTGGCTCACAAGTATCCGTTCTTGCGGAAGCGATGGGATTAAAAGTAATTTATTTTGATGTCGATTCGAAGTTGCCATTGGGAAATGCCAGTCCCTCAAAGAACCTTGAAACCTTGCTTGCCCAATCGGATATTATAACCTTACATGTTCCGGGCACACCTGCGACTAAAAATATGATAAACGAAGAAACGCTTTCGATGATGAAATCAGGAAGTATTTTAATAAATCTTAGCAGAGGGGATGTCATTGACAGTTTAGCGGTAAAAAAAGCATTAGACGAAAAAAAATTAGGAGGCCTGGCGGTAGATGTTTTTACACATGAGCCGGCATCAAAAAATGAGATTTTTCATTCTCCATTTCAAAATCTTGACAATGTGATATTAAGTCCTCATGTAGGGGGCTCAACGATGGAGGCACAAGAAAATATTGGCATTGATGTCAGCAACAAATTAATCAGTTTTACCGAAACAGGCTCTAGTGTTGGGTCTTTAAGCGTACCTGCTTTATCATTGTCCGTTCAGCAAAACACCTCTCGCATGCTGCACATTCATAAAAATCTACCAGGGGTGTTGTCTGAAATTAACAGCATTTTATCGAAGCATAATGTAAACATTTCAGCACAATATCTGCAAACAAACCAAGCCATTGGATATGTTGTTTTTGACGTAGACAAGGAAACATCGCCAAAAGTATTGGAGGAGCTAAAGGATGTTAAACATACCATTCGGGTAAGAAGTGTATTTTAATTGGTTCTATTTTGATGAAAGATTTTACGATACGAAAAGGGGAAAAATCAGATTTACCTGCAATTTATGGCCTGATAAAGGAACTCGCCATTTATGAAAAGGCTGAGAATGAAGTGAGCAATACACTGGAAGAAATGCTTGAAGATGGATTTGGAGAAAATCCCATTTATTATTTTTTTGTCGCTGAAAACAATGAAAAAAAGATTGTTGGATTAAGCCTTTATTATTTTAAATATTCTACATGGAAGGGCCGATGCATGTATTTAGAAGACATTATTGTTAATGAACCATCTAGAGGAAAAGGCATTGGGAGCGCATTGTTTAAAGAAATTATTGTTCAAGCAAAAGCAGAAAAGGTAAAGCGACTGGAATTTCAGGTTTTAAATTGGAATGAGCCGGCCATCCATTTTTATAAAAAGTTCAATTGCCATTTTGATGAAGAATGGATAAATGTAAAGCTAACACAAGAAGAAATTCATTTAAATTCATACTAATATCCTTTTAAAAACGAGCAATCATCAATGAAGGTATTCAAATTTGGAGGTGCTTCTGTAAGAAATGCGGAGGCGGTAGTAAATGTTTCCAAGATTCTTCTGAACCATTTAGAAGAAAAATATATTGTTGTTATTTCTGCGATGGGAAAAACCACAAATGACCTTGAAAACCTTGTGCATGCTTATTTTAATCAGGAGCCGGACATTCTTTCCATTTTAGAAAAAACAAAGGCTTTTCATACTGAAATACTAGAATCTCTTTTCCCAGATACAAAACATCCGATATATGCAGAGCTACATAACATCTTTGTAGAGATTGAATGGATATTAGAAGAATTGCCCGGAACAAATTATGCTTTTATTTATGATCAAATTGTATCCTATGGAGAAATTCTGTCTACCAAAATTATCAGCTATTTCCTATCGGATAAAGGAATCAAAAATTATTGGCTAGATGCAAGAGATTGCATAAAAACAGACAATACCTATCGAGAAGGAAAAATAAATTGGGAAAAAAGCATCGAAATAATCAACAAAAAAACGTCTTCCATTTTTACACATACAAACTTTATTATTACACAAGGTTTTATTGGCTGTACTTCTGAAAACTACACCATCACTTTGGGGAGAGAGGGTTCTGATTATACAGCCGCCATTTTTGCTTTTGCTTTAGATGCAAAAGACGTCACGATATGGAAGGATGTAGCGGGCGTGCTTAATGCAGACCCCAAATTATTTTCTGATTCCATATTATTCAAACGGCTATCCTATAATGAGGCTATTGAACTTACTTACTATGGAGCAAGTGTCATCCATCCCAAAACCATAAAACCTTTGCAGAATAAAGGGATACCACTTTTTGTAAAATCTTTTGTTTATCCAGAAGGAGAAGGCACAGAAATTTGTGGTGAAGGATATGCAGAGCCGAATGTGCCCTCTATAATCATCAAAAAAAATCAAATGCTTATATCCATTTCCTCAAAAGACTTTTCATTCATTGCCGAGGATAATTTAAGTTTTATTTTTGAGCTATTTGCTACTTCAGGCATCAAAATCAATTTGATGCAAAATTCCGCAATTAGTTTTTCAGCCTGCTTTGATTACGATACACATAAGGTACCTCCCCTGCTTGAGGAGCTAAAAAAAACATTTAAAATTTTGTTTAATGAATCCCTTGAATTGCTAACAGTTAGACATTTTAATGAATTAACCATTCAAAATTTAACATCAAAAAAAGAAATTATATTGGAGCAAAAAACACGAAATACTGCTCAATTTATTTATAAAATAAATCACTAATTTTTTACGCTTTGATAAAATTTCAAAATTTTATCAACAAGTACGCTGGCAATTTTTTCATTTGATTCATGTGTCCATCCGGCAATGTGGGGAGATAGAATTACCTGCTCGCTTTTCAATAGATAAGATAGACTAGTGGGGATATTTTCTTGATTGGAAAGCAAGTTTTCAAAAGAATACTTTTCAAATTCAAGTACATCGAGAGCCGCGCCTAAAACTTTTCCGGATTGCAAATGTTGGACAACCGCTGAAGTATCAACGATTTTTCCTCTAGCGGTATTTATCAAATAAATAGGTTTATGAAAGGCATTCAAAAAACCATTATCAATCAAATAATTTGTTTCATCGGTCAG
>CANKSK010000128.1 GCA_947485425.1 Bacteroidota bacterium
ACAGGAAATCCCATCGTGATCCTCGTAGACTTTACACCTTTTTTTTCTAAAAAAGATGATATCTTTAAAAACCTTTGGCTTCAATATAAAGTGGACTCTCTTACCGGCGGATGGGACTATATAGAACCCGCCTTATTTGGGTATGCTGCCGCAAAAGTAATTGAATGTTTTTATCACCACCACCTGACCTTCAGCGATAAAATTGTCGCACAGTTCCATGAATGGATTACCGGCGTAGGCATCCTCTATCTGAATGAACATGTGCCCCAAATCGGCACCGTATTTACAACCCATGCAACGGTTGTAGGCAGATGCATAGCCGGAAATGGACTTCCATTATACAGCAAATTCAACTCCTACAATGCCGAACAGGAAGCCAGAAGCTTTGACGTGACGGCAAAACATTCCCTCGAAAAAATGGCTGCGGACACTGCCGATTGTTTCACCACCGTCAGTGAAATTACAGCGAAGGAATGCGAAAAATTTCTTGAAAAAAAACCCGATATCCTCACCCCTAATGGGTTTGATGATTTTATTGTTCCCGACACCTATTTTTTCAAAGAAAAAAGAACCTTGGCAAGGAAAAAACTTTTCAAAGTAGCGGAAGCCCTATTCGGATATACCATAAAAGAAGACAGCCTTCTGCTTCTCAAAAGCGGCAGATATGAGTTTAAAAATAAAGGTATCGATATTTTTATTGATACCCTCGGAGATCTACAAAAATCAAGCGAATTAAAAAAAGACATCATCGCCTTTATTTGTATTCCAGCGCATTCTACGGGCCCTAAAAAAGATTTACTGGATCGAATGGACTTTCAGCATACCGAAGAAAACGAAGGAGACAACATCTTGACACATTATTTGCAAGGTGCAGAATCGGATCTCATCTTAAATCGAATCAAACAAAATGATTTAAAAAATGAAAAAGATAAAAAAGTAAAAGTGGTATTTGTTCCCGTTTACCTCAGCGGAAATGATGGAATATTCGACTTAAGCTACTATGAACTTTTGTTAGGGTTTGATCTTTCTGCCTTCCCATCTTACTATGAACCTTGGGGATATACGCCATTAGAAAGCTTGGCATTCCACATTCCGACCATCACAACAAACTTGACAGGCTTTGGAATGATTGTACATAGCAAATCAACCCATATAGGACAAGGCATATCTGTAATTGAACGCAATGACAACAACGACAAAGAAGCTATTCGACAAATCAAATCGAACATCATAGAGTACACGCTCAAAACAGAGATGGAGGTTAATGAAGCTAGAGAGGCCGCTTATGAATTATCAAAAACTGCCACTTGGAAAAACTTCATAGTATACTACAAAAAGGCCTATGGCATAGCTCTTGACAAGGCCAGCTGTCGTTCTCTTCGGTACAACCATGAAAACAAAATACAAAGCATGGAATCCTGTGAAGATTCCATCTCCAAAAACACTGAACCCATCTGGAGAAAAATGGTGGTACAATCTCAAGTACCGACGAAGCTAAAAGCCCTCGAAAAAATTGCAGGCAACCTTTGGTGGTCCTGGAATACAGAAGCCATAGAATTATTCGAAATGATGGACAAAGAAACCTGGAAAGAATCCGAAAACAACCCTATTGTCCTGCTTGAAACCATATCCTTTATTCAATTAAAGAAATTGGAAGGTCGCGATGATTTCATGAAAAAACTAGAATCCGTAAATCAAAATTTCGAAACCTATCTCACAAGAAAAATAGAGCAGAAAGCCCCTTTAATTGCCTATTTCTGCATGGAATATGGCCTGATCCATTCCCTTAAAATATATTCAGGAGGATTGGGAATATTAGCGGGAGACTTTTTAAAAGAAGCGAGTGATTGTGGTATGCATATGATTGGATTGGGATTGTTATATCACAATGGCTACTTCCAACAAGAAATATCGATGCATGGCGAGCAAATTTCCTTGAATGAAACGCAGGAATATTCAGACCTTCCTTTGCATCCTGTCTTCGATAAAAATGAAAACATACTCAAGATCGGTATTGCTTTTCCGGGCAGAACACTCTATGCAAAAGCTTGGCGTGTAGATATTGGCATCAGCATCTTATACCTTTTGGATTGTGACATTCCAGAAAACAGGATGGAAGATAGAAGCATCACCGGAAATCTATATGGGGGAAATTGGGAAAACCGATTGAAGCAAGAACTGCTGCTTGGTATCGGCGGCATGCGCCTTTTGCACGCCTTACAAATTCAACCCGAAGTATTTCATTTTAATGAAGGCCATGCAGCTTTTGCAGGACTTGAAAGATTACAAATGCTCGTTCAGGAAGAAAATATTTCATTCGAAACGGCCTTAGAAATTGTTAGAGCGTCAACCCTCTTTACCACGCATACACCCGTTCCGGCCGGACATGATGTCTTTAGCGAAGAACTGCTTAGGATATACCTTTCTTATCATGCCAATCTGTTAAATATCTCATGGAAAAGATTGATGGCATTGGGAAGAATAGAGGAAAATAATGAATCAGAAAAATTTTCCATGAGCCTTCTGGCAGCGCGCATGTCACAAAAAATCAATGGTGTCAGCCAAATACATGAAAGGGTTACTCGAAAAATTTTCAGCCATCTATGGCCTGGATATACCCCTGAAGAAATATCCATAGAACACATTACCAACGGCATCCATTTTCCTACCTGGATTTCAGCAGAATGGCAAACACTCTTGAAAAATAGCTTGGGGAATGCATATGAAAATGAAATTTCTGAAATTGAAACTTGGAAAAAAATTAACGACATACCCGATAAAAATATTTGGGAAACACATCTGAAACAGAAAAAAAATCTTTTAAAAGAAGTAAAAAATCACATCCGAAAATCACATCATAAAGCACATAAAAATATTCAATTGCTGATTCAGCATCTCAATGCCTTGAATGAAAAAGTATTGATTATAGGTTTTGCAAGACGCTTTGTCCCTTATAAAAGATCCTTTCTGCTCTTTTCAAATCCGGAAAAACTTTCTGCTTTGATTAAAAAGAGCAAAACACCCATTTTATTTCTTTTTGCAGGAAAGGCACACCCCAATGATTATTTAGGCCAATCAATGATCAAACAAATCATTGAAATATCCAAGGAAAAATCTTTTATCGGACATGTTATTTTTTTAGAAAATTACGACTTGGAACTAGCCAAAATGATGACCAGTGGCGTAGATGTATGGCTTAACCTACCGGAAATAGAACTCGAAGCCTCAGGCACCAGTGGCATGAAAGCCGCCATGAATGGAGTATTGAATTTTAGCACCCTTGATGGATGGTATGCAGAAGCCTATTCCCCTGATATGGGATGGACATTGCCACCTCATTCGATACATGATGACAAAGAATTTCAAAATGAAATGGACTCTGAAGCACTATATCAAATCATTGAACACGAAATTCTACCTCTCTATGAAGACAAAAACAAAGAAGATATTCCGGTTAAATGGGTTGCCAAAATAAAAAATGCGTTCATGGCCGTAGGGCCTAAATACAATAGCTATCGATTGCTAAAAGAATACAACGAAATGTATTATCTACCTCTACAAAAGAGAAATAAAAAAATGCGGCAGAACGCTTATGTAGAAGCCAAAAACATAGCCCAGTGGAAAAACAACATGAAAAATCATTGGCAGGATATGAAGATACTTTTTGTAGAAACCTTTGACACCTTTCACAAACCCTTTCTTGTAGGGTCTGAATTAAAGCCCAAGATCGTTCTTGCCTTAAATTCTTTTGCTGATGAGGACATCGGCGTAGAAATGGTGTTGGCATACACCACCAATGATTCTGGTGATTTGAAACATCTATTATTAACCCAAGAACTGATGCTTTCCGAACAAAAAGAGGGTGAAAATACCTATACCGCAAGCATACCCATTGCACAGGCAGGGGTTTATGAATATGGATTTAGAATATTTCCCAAAAACACCAATCTGACTGACCGAAACGACTTTCCATATATCCAATGGATTTAATATACACTATCAAAACGCAAAACACCATGAACTTAACGTATGAACCCTATTTAGGAAAAAAAGTATTTCCAGCTATTACCATTACCATACCCATCAGCTTAAACTATCCCGAAATTGGCAATGATGAAGAAAAATTAATTTCTATGCTAAACGATGTGGGATATCGAATGCGAAAACTTTTTGGCAATGGAAGAGCCGACATGATCATGAAACAGATCGGCAATTTAAAATCTCATATCCCTGCGCTGCAATCGGCAAAGTCTTTACTGATTTATTTATCACCGGAGTTTTCAAAAATGATTCCTCTTCCCTATTTGGTATCTGAAAAAATTATCGTAGACGATTCTTTTGAAATCAGAGACCTGGTTTATTCTTGCCAAAAAATACAAAATTATTTCTTGTTGATGATTTCCAAAAACCAAATCAAGACCATGATTGGGAATAACAATAGCGCGTATTTAGGCATCAAAATTCCAGGGATGCCCAATGGCATACATGATGTTGTTAGCCAGCATTCCTTTCCGGGAAAAAGGTATACAGACAAGAAAGCCTACAAAGAAAAAAATACACTGAAATATATACACATCACAGACAAAATTATTGAAGAGCATGTAATCAATCAAACCGACTATCCCATTATTGTGATGGGAGAAAAGAAAATAGTGGCTGACTTCCGCATAGAAAGTAAACATAAAGAAAGAATCATAGGATATATAGAAGGAAACTTTGAACATAGCTCCATTGAAGATATTAAAACACAGGTTGAAATCGTTTTAAACAAACACCAAGCAGAAAAAGAGAAAAAATATTTGCAAATGCTTGAAGAAGCCAACAATAGTC
>CANKSK010000129.1 GCA_947485425.1 Bacteroidota bacterium
AAGAGTATGTACAGGGGAAAATTGTGGACCATGCGCCAATATGCCGGATTTTCTACTGCCGAAGAATCCAATAAGAGATATCATTTCCTCCTGAGTCAAGGTACCACCGGATTATCGGTGGCTTTTGATTTGCCCACCCAAATTGGTTATGACTCCGATCATGCACTTTCCGATGGAGAAGTTGGGAAATCAGGTGTTGCCATTGATTCTTTAAAGGACATGGAGATTTTATTTGCCGGTATTCGCCTTGAAGACATTACCACCTCAATGACCATCAATTCAACGGCTTCTACATTATTGGCTATGTATATCGCTTTGGCAAAAAAACAGGGCGCTGATTTGAAAAAAATATCCGGAACGATACAAAATGATCTTCTGAAAGAATATGCAGCTAGGGGCACCTATATCTATCCTCCAAAGCCTTCCATGCGGATCATCACCGATATTTTTGAATATTGCAATAAAGAGATTCCCAAATGGAATACCATCTCCATTTCAGGATACCATATCCGGGAAGCCGGCGCCAATGCAGTTCAGGAGTTGGCCTTTACCTTGGCCAATGGTAAATCATATTTAAAAGCTGCTATCGAAAAGGGTTTGGATATCAATGAATTTGGAAAAAGACTTTCCTTTTTCTTCAATGCACATAATAATTTATTTGAAGAGGCCGCTAAATTCAGGGCTGCCAGGCGCATGTGGGCGCAAATAACCAAAGATCTTGGCGCTGTAGATCCCAAGGCCCAGATGCTTCGTTTTCATACGCAAACCGGTGGCTCTACCTTGACGGCTCAGCAGCCTCAGAATAACATCACAAGGGTTGCTATTCAAGCCCTTTCTGCTGTTTTAGGTGGAACGCAATCTTTGCATACCAATGGTTTTGATGAAGCGATTGCTTTGCCTACTGAGGAGGCGGCGAGAATTGCGTTGCGTACCCAGCAGATCATTGCCCATGAATCTGGCGCTGCCGATACGGTAGATCCATTGGGTGGTTCTTTTTATGTCGAGGCACTGACAGATGAAATCGAACAAAAGGCATGGGATTATATTCACAAAATTGATGCCATGGGAGGCTCTGTGGAGGCTATCGAGCAGGGGTATATCCAAAATGAAATCGCCAAGTCGGCTTATAAATACCAGCGAGAAATCGAAAGCGGAGAAAAAATTATTGTGGGGGTAAATAAATTTACCCTCGATGAAAAACCGATTACAGATGTATTTCGCATTGATGACTCCATCAGAAAAGTGCAAATCGAAAAGCTTAATGCCTTGCGGGCTGAACGCGATAATGCAAAGGTTGAGGCCTGTTTATTGGTCCTTCAAAATGCCGCTTCAGGTGAAGCAAATGTGATGCCTGCTATTTTAGAATGTGTAGAAAACTACGCTACCTTGGGAGAAATTGCTGATGTTCTTCGAAAAGTGTTTGGAGAATACACGGGTTCCTTTTAAAAGGAACCCCTATATTCCTATGCTTCTAAGCAATTTTCAGCCTGAGAGGCCGCATCGGCCATGCGCTGAAGCTCTTCAAGACTAGGAATGTTTAGTACCAATCTTTTAGAGGCATTTATTTTGCGCATTTTTTCATAAATGGCTTCTGGGCTTTTGGTTTGAAGGTCTTCTAGACTTTCAATGCCGGCGGCTTCAAAAAGTTCTACATTTTCATTGTTGATGCCTTCAATGCAAAAAAGACGAGCCATATTTTTCCATTTCAGTAATTTGATTTCACTGATTCCTGTTATGGTAGATACTTCCGCGCGTTTTTCTTCGTCAGAGCCTTTTTCAATTAGCTCATATAGGTTATGAATACCGGCCTTGATGAGCTTTTGTCCCAATTTGGGGCCGATACCATGCATCTCAACGATTTTTAAATCTATAAGTTTGCTCATTATATTTGGTTTTTATTTAAAAAAAGTAGCAGTTTTAGTCGTTATGAGATTTTAGAACGAAATAATAAATAAATTATTTTACCGGAATAAAATAATTTATTTTCTCGGTCTTCTTCCACTACCACCGCTGCTTCTGCCGCCTGACCATTCACTTTGTCTTCCGCCGCCACCGCCGCCGCTACTTGGTCTGTCATAAGAAGAGGATCTTTCTCTTCTTCCTGATGAAGGTCGGTCATAACTTCCAGATCTAGAGCCGAATCTATTTTCTTCTCTGCGTCCGCCACCGCCGCCAAAACCACCACTGCGTCCACCGCCGCCGCCACTTCCGCCACCTGAGCGACCATATTTAGGCTTTCCGGCTGCTTGCTCTATTCTTACAGGTCTGGAATTGAATTTTTCTCCTTCAAAGGAATTTTTTACTGCCTCAAGAATAGAAGGATCTACATTAAAGAAACTGTAAACGCCTTTTACATCGATTTGTTGAATTTGATTTTCCGGTAAGGTGGTTACTGTAGAAATAAATTTAGCCATGCCTGCTCTATCAAAACCATCTAATGAGCCTAGGTTTATAAATAACCTTTCTCCCGAAGCATAATCGTCATCATTTCTTTGTCTATCGCCACGGCCTTTTTCGCTTACATCTGCATTTAAATCAGGTGCCTCATGGTAATAATCAATGAAGCGGTTAAACTCTACTGATGCGAATTTTTTTATTAAATCTTCTCTGGTAAGGTCTTCAAGTTCTGCCAAAATAGAAGGGAGGTATTTCCCAATTTTGGTCTCGTTTACCTCTGCATCTTTTAACTTTTTAACCAAATGAATCAGTTGCTTTTCACAAACTTTTACCCCATCTGGAATTTTATGACGCGTAAACTGGGTATTGATGGTTTTTTCTAGCTGTCTGATTTTTCCGGTTTCTCGCATATTGATAATCGCAATCGAGATACCTGCATTACCGGCCCTTGCCGTTCTTCCGCTTCGGTGAATATAATTGCCGATTTCATCTGGAAGATCATAATGAAGGATATGCGTTACATTGTTTACATCGATACCTCTTGCGGCAACATCGGTTGCAACCAATAGTTGCAAGGATTTATCGCGAAAGCGTTTCATTACTTTGTCACGCTGTTGCTGGCTTAAATCTCCATGTAAAGAGTCTGCATCATAGCCATCTTTACCCAATTGCTCTGCAATAAGTTGGGTTTCAATTCGGGTGCGACAAAATACAATACCAAAAATATCAGGATTAAAATCCACAATTCTTTTTAATACATCATATTTGTTTTTCGCATGGGTAACATAGTAGATATGTTCCAGATTTTCAGCTCCTCTGTTTACTTTTCCACCGGATAGTTCATGGGGTTTATGCATGTATTTTTGTGCAATTTCCCTGACTTCTTTCGGCATTGTAGCTGAGAACATCCAAGTCAATCGTTCCGATGGGGTATCAGATAAAATTTTTGCAATATCGTCACGGAATCCCATATTCAGCATTTCATCTGCTTCATCCAAAACAACATATTCAACTTCTCCAATATTGATGGCTCTGCGTTCCATAAGATCCATCAATCTTCCCGGTGTTGCTACAATAATTTGGGAACCTTTTTTTATGCTGGTAATTTGGTCTCTAATGCTTGCTCCGCCATAAACAGCCGTTATGCGAACTCCTTTCATATATTTGGAGTAATTTCCAAGATCTTTGGCAATTTGCATGCATAATTCTCGCGTTGGCGAAAGAATCAATGCTTTTACTTGGGTTTCATTAAAATCAATACGTTGTAATAATGGCAATCCAAAGGCTGCTGTTTTTCCGGTTCCGGTTTGAGCGAGGCCTACTAAATCTGTGTCGCTGCCTACCAAAACGGGAATGGCTTGCTGCTGAACAGGGGTTGGGGTTTCGAAGCCCATTTCAGTGATGGCCTTGACCAAATGTGGGCCTATCCCTAATGTTTCAAATAAATTCATCTATGGTTTTAATTTAAGTACTAATATGTAAAAAGAATCCACGAAAAAATGTTCCAAATCGCGAAATCTGCCGCAAAGGTAGGCATTTTTATCCTTATATAAGGCTTTTTCGATTAATAAATGGAAAAGATGGGAAAATAGAATTTATTATGATAAACTATTCATAGTCAAACATATAATTCTTGTGTAAAGGGTTTTTTGAAACCATTCTGTCGCCCATCATTTTGAAATACATGTATTCCACCGCTTTGTTTGTTCCTAGGATGTGCACAGTTTCAATGTCATTGCAAAATTAATTTTCATACTTTTACGGCTTGTAAAAGACCTATGAAAACTTATCTGCGATTGCTTTCCTTTGCCAGACCCTTTGGTAAATTTATTCCCAAATACTTTTTATTTGCCTTATTGGCGGTGATTTTTGGCTTGTTTAATTTTACTTTGGTCATTCCCTTGTTGAATGTTTTATTTGGTTCGGTGGATTTGCATGCTGCTCAAACGGTTCCACCGTTTTCATTTTCAATTGATTTTGCCAAATCATTTTTTCACTATTTTTTCAATCACCTGGTCCTTACAGAAGGAAAATATGGTGCCTTGAAAATGGTTTGTGCGATCATCTTTTTTTCATTTCTATTTTCAAATCTTTTCCGGTATTTGGCTCAAAAAGTACTCACCTCCATGCGCACGCATTTGGTGCTTCGCCTTCGTGAACAAGTTTTTAATAAACTTACAGATTTGCATCTGGGATTTTTTCAGGCTCAACGAAAAGGAGATTTGATGTCTAATTTATCCAATGATATTCAAGAGGTGGAGAATTCGATTATCAGTTCTGTTCAGGTAATTTTCAGAGAGCCCCTTACCTTGGTTGGTTTTTTTGTGCTGTTGTTTTCGATGTCTGCAAAACTTACTTTTTTTACGCTATTGATACTCCCTGTTTCGGGATTTAT
>CANKSK010000130.1 GCA_947485425.1 Bacteroidota bacterium
AAATCAAAATCTTTTTTAAAATCATAAATGACAATAGAATCTTTTCCAAGCTTGTTCACCAAACCATTGTTCAAACCCATCCAAATATTATTTTGTTTATCACCGGCCATAGCGAGGATATTATTATCTGATAAACCCATCGAAGTGGTATAGGATAAATAACCCTCTGCAGAAACAAAAAATACGCCATTTCCAATGGTAGTAATCCAATAATTACCTTCTTTATCTTCAAAAACAGAAGAAACACATATAGAATTTAAATAGTGATATGATTTTTTCATATCCCCATGAGAGGGGTATAAAAACAAACCATTGTTATAGGTACAAACCCATAAATTTTTTCTACTATCTTCAAAAACATAGTTTATTTTATCAGTACTATGAATTTGATAAATGGTTTTAATTTTATTGTAATATGGGTTCGTTCGTAAATAAGAAATACCAGAATCATTTACCTGAAAAAAATTCCGGGTAATTTTAAAATCAGTTCCTTGATAGATACTAAAATCAGTATCTAAAAAATGAAAGCTATTGGCTTTATTATTTTTGATCACCACAATTTTATCATTGTGATAACCCCATATATTATTTAGTTTATCGGTACCTGAAATGTAAAAGTGAAACTTTTGAAAGGCTGGATGGTTTGAAAAGGGGGTATATAAAGGAACAAAATGAACCTTGTTACTCTTATATGTGACCTTCAAATAACCATTCACCGTGCCTAAATAGATATTTTTTTGTTGATCTTCTGTAATCGTCTTAGCAGAATACCCATCAAATGAGGCATCTAAACGCTTCAGAATTCCATCTTCAATATAACCGGGCATACCCAAAAGAGGCATATACCAAATTCGACCTTGAGAGTCCATAAAAAAATCCACTATGGTATTATCAGGCAGGCCATCGGCTACTGAATAGGATTGAAAAGTATATCCATCATATCTATTGATGCCATTCTCAGTAGCAAACCACATGTATCCCTTAGGGTCTTGCATACAAGCATACACTTCGGAACTAGAAAGACCTTCTCGATAATTTTTAAAAAGGGAAGATTGCCCGGCACTGTTTAATGCACAAAAAAGAAGAACACATAAAACTTGAATTCGCAAAAATCTATTTAATATGTTTTGTAAGTTCAATTAATAAGTGCAATTTTTTTTAGTAGCACTTGGTTAGGGTTTTTATATTTAAATTTTCTTATAGGTCTATTGTTTAATTTATTTTCTATTTTTCTTACTTCATCTGATGTTACAAATATAAGATTAGTTTTTTTAGGAAAAAATCTTCTCAGCACACCAATCCTATTTTCAACTGTTCCTTTATCTTGGCTAGTGTAGGGCCTAGCGAAGAATGTTAATACCTTAAGTTTTTCTGCAATCTTTTGATGCAAACTAAAGGCTTTATCATTATCAAATGTTAGAGTATGAATTTTGTATTTACTTTTTAAAAGAGTACTTATTATTGCTTTAGCCACCGTTTTGCTATCTTTTGATTTAATTTTTCGAAGTTTTGTATGCAGTGTTGCTCTATCTGTCATTACCAGTATTGCTCCTTTATGATTTTTTCCAATCATTAAATCCACCTCAATATCCCCTGCTCTAATGCGCTTATTAACAATTTTGGGCCTTTTTTCAATAGGAGTCCGATTGGGAATAATTCCCCTGGTATCATGTCGCTTTCCCCGTTTTCTGCGCCTTTTACCGTGCTTTAAGAGTTGATACAGATTTTTAAACTCTTTCTCATCACGTCGGTTTCCATGCTTACAAGCCCAAATCCATTTGTATATTGTTTCATGACTTACGATCTGTTGACCCTTTGATTGGAAATCATTATAAATAAGCTCCGGACTCCATTTATCAACAGTTAATTTATTAACCACCTGATACTTTATTTTATCGGTAAACTTAATTAATTTAGCCTTTAAATGATGTCTCTGGAGAGTTTTTCGCTGAGCCTTTTCTGCAATATAAAGACCGCAGGACCTTCCTCGTTGGGCTACATTTCGCTTTATCTCCCTGCTAACAGTTGAGGGATGGACGCCAATTTGTGTCGCTATATCTTTTTGTTTAAGGCCTGCTTTTAGTAATGCATCCATTTTATATCTTTGCTCTAAACTGAGCTGTTTGTAATTTTTCATAGGCAATGCAAAGATTGCACTACTTAGTCAAAAGATAAAAAAGCCTTCAAAAGCTTTTTTATCTTTTGTTATAAAAATTGCACTTATGGGTTGAACTCAGCTCTTAATAGTTTACAAAAAGATTTTAATAATAATCATACCCCATCTTTTCAGACTTTTTTATATGTGTTTGAAGCGTTATGATATCCGGCTCCAATTGGTTTTTTCCTTACTAAGTTCTTGCAAAAAGCGAACGATAGGCCTATTGGATTCAGATGACAAGCTAGGATCCTCGGCTAATATTCGCATTGCTGAAGCCCTTGCCAGCTGAAGGATTTGGGCATCTTTTACAAGATCCGCGATTTTCATTCCCTCCATTCCGCTTTGCCTGGTCCCTGCCATATCGCCGGGTCCGCGTAATTTTAAATCCGTGTCAGCAATTTCAAAACCATCATTGGTACGCACCATGGTTTCCATTCTTAATTTTGCTTCCGCAGATAATTTATAGGAAGTCATCAGAATACAAAAAGATTGCTCAGCACCTCTACCAACGCGGCCGCGCAACTGATGCAATTGAGAAAGGCCAAATCTTTCTGCACTTTCAATCACCATCACTGAGGCATTGGGAACATTCACACCCACTTCAATCACGGTAGTAGCGACCATAATTTGTGTTTCTTTCCTAACAAAACGCTCCATTTCATAGTCCTTATCCTGCGAAGACATCCTCCCATGAACAATACTTACCTGATAAGCCGGCCTGGGAAAAGCCCGCAAAATACTTTCATACCCATCCATCAAATCTTTGTAATCCATTTTTTCAGATTCTTCAATCAATGGATACACAACATAAACCTGCCTACCAATAGAGATCTGCTCTTTCATAAAAGAAAACAATTTCAATCGAGCCGAATCAAAATAATGACGGGTATGTATAGGCTTTCTGCCAGGGGGCATTTCATCAATCACAGACGTATCTAAATCCCCATAAATGGTCATCGCAAGTGTTCGGGGAATCGGTGTAGCTGTCATAATGAGTACATGAGGCAAAATGGTATTTTTATTCCACAATTTAGACCGCTGCTCAACACCAAAACGATGTTGTTCATCAATCACCACAAAACCCAAATTTCTAAATTTCACAGGGTCTTCTATCAAAGCATGGGTGCCAATCAAAATGTGCAATCGGCCATCAGCCAGATGTTCCAATAGTTCGCGCCTTTCTCTTGTTTTTGTTGAACCCGTCAATAAACGAACCTGAATATCAAGTCCTTCTACCAACTCTTTGATGCTCTTATAATGCTGATTAGCCAAAATCTCCGTGGGCACCATCATTGCCGACTGAAAGCCATTATCTATTGATATCAGCATGCACATCAGGGCTACCAAGGTTTTTCCACTACCCACATCCCCCTGCAAAAGTCTATTCATTTGCTTGCCCGAACCCATGTCAGCCCGGATTTCTTTGATTACACGCTTTTGGGCATTGGTCAATTGAAAGGGTAATTTTTCATGATAAAACACATTAAAATATTGCCCAACGGTGGAAAAAATATGCCCCCTTACACTTTGGGAACGATTATTTTTTGCACTCAACATGCGCACTTGTGGAAAAAAAAGATCCTCAAATTTCAATCTGAATTCAGCCTTTTTTAAGATTTGCAAATCCTTGGGAAAATGAATCTGTATGACTGCTTGCTTATGGGACAATATTCTCAAATCTTCAATAAGTTCTGAAGAAAGATTTTCCGGTAACAACCACATCACATCTTTATTGAAAAGCATGGGCTCCATTTGGGAGAAAAGAATCTTCATGAGCTTGTAAATACCTTTGGAATCCAATCCTTTGGTTTTTAATTTTTCAGTAGAATTGTAAATAGGCTGTAAAGCTGTATCTGGAGAGGCTTCATAAAGTGACAGCAACTCCAAATCGGGATGCGGGATATTGATAACGCCATTAAAAGCCGTCGGCCTGCCTTGAAGGACATAATCAACCCCTGTTTTTAAAGAATTACGAACCCATTGAACGCCTTGAAACCAGATGAGTTCAACACTACCGGTTTCATCTTTAAAGGTTGCCATAAGCCGCTGAGAGCGACCACTACCGGCTACACCAAAATGCGTAATCTTACCTTTGATTTGAACATAAGGCAATTCAGGCTCTATGTCCTTTACCATGTAAAATTTGGAGCGATCTACATACCTGAAAGGGAAATAATACAACAAATCACCAAAGCTTGACAGATGCAATTCCGATTTTAGCAACTGCGCCCGCTGAGGGCCTACGGTTTTTAAATAACTGATGGGTGTATCTAGAAAATTTGTCTGCATCATCACACAATAATACTACGAAAATATTGATAAGTTTTGAATTATCATCCGATCCAAAAAGAATCAAAAAAAATAAAAATCAAACTATATTTTAAACATCCAGCCAAAAATATCCTTCTCTTTGCCCATTCGTATATCTGAAAGATATGTAGACAATCGAACGGAAAAAGACGTTGAAGAGGAATCTGGAAGTATATAATCGATTCCATCATAACCAATGACGCCAACAGAGGCTATTACCGCTGCTGTTCCCGTGCCAAAGGCCTCTGACAGTGTATTGTTTTTAATGCTCTCTATCATTTCAGAAATGCGCACAGGCCTCTCTTCAACA
>CANKSK010000131.1 GCA_947485425.1 Bacteroidota bacterium
ATTCCCTGACTTCATGCCTGTAACTCGAATAATGTCACCACCATATACGCAACTCTCAGTTTGCATTTGGCCAACGATGGTAGGTGCTGCCCACGTTAAATATAATGTATTATCATAATTACAAATGGTACCGCCACCACCGCAGGCAGTTGTCTTTTGATTCGCATAGGTTTTAGATGAATTTACTCTTTCAGAGAACGGAGAATTCACAGACTTTAATTTACTACTGGGGTTGTTGACCTCCCATTTTTTTATATTTTGTTCAACCGAATCCATTCTATGTTTCAATGGAGGATTATTTTTGATTTGTTCCTCTAAATTTTTCATTGTTCCACATTTTTCTTGCGCTTGTAAATGGGAAGCAAACATAGATAACATCGTGAAGGATAAAATTGTAAATTTTTTTTTCATGGTTTTTGTTTTTTATTTCTGCAAAGCCCTATTACAGAAGGGTTAGTTTAAATAGTATAGCGTGGGACATTAACCTACTTCCACTACGGTACGACCAAGCACCTATGCACAAATAAGCAACACCCACGCTATGCGTGAGCGTTCAGTTTATCCCTGTGCATTAAATTATTTGGTCGTTTTTAGTGGCAAAAGATTTAAAACTATTTTTTTTATCGTTATCCAAGTCATTTCAAATCCAAACCATGACCAATTCAAACACATATTACAAGAACAAAAATAAAATAAAATCTAAACATTATTTTAAAAAAAACATTAATTGACTCTATTTGGCAGAAAAATATTCAAATGCTCTGAAACCTATTGATAGTAGAGCACTTAACAGCTTATTTGAGCAGTGCGTATGGGAATTCAAAACACGCGTTTCATATCGTCAACCATTCCCCCAAAAAAACTAAAACGGGGTTTAGAAAGGCTTTACCAGATATTTTGCAATCTTTTCCGAGCAGGCTGCGCAAAAACTTCCGTCCTCAGCATCTACTGTTTGAATGGTACCATGCGCATCTTCCATGAGACAATATTTTTCTTCGCAATGATCTAGATTCAGCGTATGGCCAATCTCATGGTTAATGACTTTTACCAGCCGTTCATGAATCTGCACTTTGGTAACGTTCCTTTTCATGCGAAATGTGCTAACCACACATGAATATCCATCAATGCTACCATAACCCAAAATACCCCAATCCGGAATGCCATGGTCAGGTATACAGATGTCCTTTTCTGTCAAGCCGATTATTTTAAAACAATCTCCTTTTCGTTTTACCAAATCAAGTAACAAGACATCTGATTTATACCTATTCCGTAGGGTAGAATGGGCCATTTTGGGCAAATCAATAGCTGGAAGCACCTGAACCTCCATTTTAAACATCGCTTTGATGCCATTCACGGCTACATCTATAAATTCAGAAGAAATATTACCATAAGGTTGAAGGAAGATGGTTTTCGATTTTTCAACAGGATTTGAATGTACATGAGCCAAGGGGTTTGGCTTGATTTTTTCGTTTTTAAAATTGTCATTTTTGCATCCATAAAAGATGCCATAGAAAATGGATAAACAAAGGCTAAGATTGATTAGATGTTTCATGATCTGTTTCTAATGATATGGTTTTGTGATTATATTTCTTCATCAATTTATTCAGGTATATGGTAACGGAATAAAAAATGAAGCGTTTTTGATTTTTCTTGACTATCTATTGATAAACATGGATTCCCTATTTATTCCATGGCCATATAGCCAAATCCAGCGCCGGCGCGATTTAATTTCTCCAAGGGAATTTTGGTACAATCCAACACCATATTTTCATTCGACTTTATTTTAATAGCCATAGGCCCCGCATCACCAATGGCAATCACCGGATCTACGGCATACTTTTTTGATATTTCAATGGCCGAATTGACGATTTTAGATATAGACCCATGAATATCCTTGAATTTGATTTGACCCGTTTTTTGATCTTCCCAAATAATGACAACCGTTCCACCATTGAGGTTATCGAGGGTGTTTAATTTACCTAGGGAAACATATCCAGACTGCTTGAATTGGCTCCATATGGGTATTTGCAGGATATTTTGGGCAAATGGATTGGTGGTATGGCTCTTTGCCTGCGGGCATATGGCGTTGGTTTTATAGGTACTTGCTTTGCAATGTATTTCCAACTGAGATCCACTACCTCGATAATCGATTTCGGACAATTTCCATTGGCGAAAAAATGCAATGTTTATGCCCAATTTATCATTGGCAGCCATTTGATTTTTTCTGATATATTGAATATACCCCGTAGATGAATCACGCTCTGTTCTTTCAAATTTCAAAACATAGTCATTGGGCCTTAACATCAAAAAGAAATTTAAGGTAAAAGGATGGATATATCCTGTTGTCAAATCGTGATCTAAAAAAAAGTGGGTCACCCCTTGTATTCCAGAAATTGTTTTTATGCCGAGTTGCTTACGCCGCCCATTATTGGGTATCAGCTTAACCTTCAAACGGGTTGATTCCATTGACTCAAAAGCCATCTGACCTTTCGAAGTCAAAGCTTCATACTGAAGCGGATTTGAACTTGAGATCGGTGCTATTTTGTTCGTAGGCTTATTTTCATGGGTATTTTGACAAAAGCTTACCTGTGATGTGAAGCAAATAAGAAGAATCCATGATGGTATTTTGAAATGGGTATTTTTCAGAAGTATTTTGCGTTTTTGCATATTAGAAATGGCGATTCAGGATTGAGCAGGTGATATTTTTGATGAATTTATTTCTTTTTGGTATTTTTTTAATACGCAGTTTTTGTTGTGATGGTAATCATTTTGGCCTCATTATCGATGGTTATTTTTCCGTATTTGCTTAAGGCGCTTTGCCCAAAAAGAAGAGGGGCATTTTTATTTTCAATCACCGTTGCTTTTACATTTTTTAAAATAAGACCTCCAAAATCAAGCTTTTTAAAAGTAATGGTTGTACCTACATCAATATCGCCATTTGCGACCATATAGCTGGAGGTGCCAATGATGTCATTTTTGCTCAGATAGTCATTTTTAAGCATAAATTCGGCCTCTGTTTTTGAAATGGTAATGTCGCTAGCTCCGGTATCAAATATTAAATTTAATTTTAAATCATTAATTTTACAAGGGACCTCATACGTACCGTTTCCACTAACTTTCATGGGTATAGAAACCGTTTGGGCTAACATGGTGTTTTCTTCTTTTTTCAAAACAACATCCTTTTTAAGAGATTCATCAAAAACTTTTTTCCATTCTGCTACCAAATTTTTAAATTCAGGTAGGTTCTTAATATTATCTAAATCATCATCATCTGCAAGGTGAATAAAATCTCTATAACCCGACTCAAATGCCAATTTCAATTTAGCCAATGCCACCTCAGGTTTTTTCATCAAGGCATATAAACAGGCCGCATCATAATAATTTCCTTCTGTTGGATATTGCTCAACGATTTTACTTGACCATGCTATCGCGTCATCAATGCGGCCTAAATGAAAAAGGGCATATTGGCGACAACTACCTTGTTCTAGAACGACGGTGTCAAGTGCGAGAATGCTGGTGTAATCTTCTTTTGCTTTTACAGGATTGTTTAATTTGAGTTCATAGAGCCGTCCTCTGTGTAAAAAAGTATATGCATAATCTTTGTTAATTGATATGGCTTCATTGTAATCATCCAAACCTGCCTCATTGTTGTTGAGAAATTCTTCTTCAATCCAACCTCTGCGATAATAGAACCATTCTTCCTGGGGCTCCAATGAAATCGCCTTGGTAAAGTCAATGATCGCATCTTTGTAATTACCCATTAAGCGCTTCACATCACCCCTATTACCATAATAATAGGCATTAGAAGAGTCACCAGCAATAGCTTCCGTATAATCCGCTAATGATTGCGCATACATACCGGCATTTGAGTAGCATTTGGCCCGATAAGAAAATATATTCGCCTTATAACGGATATCCGTTAACTCCATTAATTTGGTATAATCCGAGATGGCTGCTTTCAAATTGTATTTTCCTTCAAACAATTTAGCCCTAACAAAGTACCACAATTCTTTTTCAGGATTGGCAGAAATCTGCCCATTAACCTTTGAAAATGCAAGTCCATAGTTCTTCTGGGAATAAGTCAGAAATACACTGCGTAAATTGTTGTCCGTTTCGTCTAAAAGAAAGCAGTAAAATATATCTTCAATGGCTGCATCAAATTTATTTTGTTCAAAATAGGCTCTAGCTCTAAATTTATAGCCAGTGGCATAGTCAGGAGAAAGTTTAATTAATTTGTTTAGTACTTTTTCTGCTTCACTATAATTTTTTTGATTTATATAGTTTCTGCCTAAACCAGCATATGGCAGGACTAAGGATTCATCCATTTTTATAGCGTGAAGGTAGTCTGCCTCCGCTTTGGGTAAGTCATTTAAGTTAAAATAGATTTGTGCACGATCAATATAAATTTCCGGGTCTGCAGGAGAAAGTTTTAAGGCTTTTGCATAATCATCAAAAGTTTTTTCATAATCCTCAATTTTATAATATACATCCCCTCTTAATCGATAGGCCCCTGCCAAAAGATTTTTTTCTTTGGCAGACATGTATTTAATGGAATTATTAATATCTCTTAAGGCATAGGCATTTTGATCTTGGAAATTATAGATTATGGCCCGATAATATAAGGCCAATGAAGCCTTAGGGTTATCATTGATTTCACGTCCAAAATAGTCTAGCGCCTTTTCAAAATCATTCTCATTATAAGCCTTTACGCCTTGGTCAAAATTATAGCTTTGGGCATTACAGAATAGAAAAGCAAATATGCTTACAATTA
>CANKSK010000132.1 GCA_947485425.1 Bacteroidota bacterium
CGTCCATTTTATTTTTTGAACGTTATAATCCCATCGGGATTCAATTTGAATAGCTCCGCATAAAATGCGGGGCAAGAAATTCATGCCGGAACCAACCGCAAAGCGGTTGAACAATTAAATGCAAATATTTTTATTCAATTCAATGCTATGAATACGCTTGCCACATATTTAAATATTATATCCGCATTCTCTTTTCCAATGCGGCCGGACGCCTAAAAGAAGAAAACGTAGCTGGAAACCACGCTTCACTAATGTTTTTTTGCTCTGCACGGTAGGGGGTTCAGCCCATTTCATCAGTAAGATTGTCTGTGCATGCCAAATGGATATCGTTATTTCAATATTTTTTTTAAATTTGGGCCGTATTTTTAAAAAATACCAAAGCCCAATGAAGGTAAACGCCATAATGGGAAAACCATATCGCAATTCTTGAAATAGATCTGTATTAAAAGAGTGGAGCTAGGAAACCACTAAAAAAAACGGGCGGTACCCAAAAGCCATATGAGTAGGAAGCATTTTAACTTGTATATAATGAAAAGGAAAATAGTATTCTCGATTGTGATTATCTGTTTTATTGGTTGTATCCGTTCAGGCCTAAGGGCACAAACCCCCTTTATGGTGAAGCCTGGGTCTACTATTTCAGGACCTTATAGTTTAACCGCTGTGAATAACACCCTTTTCTTTCTCAATTTTGATGGTCTTTGGAAAAGTGATGGCACTGCTGCCGGTACCGTATTGATTTCATCAAAAGGTGGTAAAAATTTAATCAATGTAAATGGTACTTTGTTTTTTTCTAGTAATGATGGTTTTACAGGTAATGAGCTATGGAAGTCCGATGGAACAAGTGCAGGAACGGTTATGGTGAAGGATATATATCCCGGGGGATTTACCTATATGGATTTTTTTACAAACTTTAATGGTACTTTATATTTTGTTTCTCAGGAGTATGCAGGGCCAACACTCTGGAAAAGTGATGGTACCGCCAGTGGTACCATTTGTATAACTCCCAATGGCCCCATTCAACCGAAAAATTTGACCGTAGTAAATAATTATCTTTTTTTCTCTGCAAAAAATAAACTTTGGAAAACAGATGGAACAGCTGCCGGAACTGTTTTGGTCAAAGATATCAATGCAGGTAATTTGGGTATATACCCTGAAGGTTTTGCAAATATCAATGGCATACTTTATTTTAAAGCTGATGATGCAACAACGGGTTTAGAGCCTTGGAAATCTGATGGTACAAGCGCAGGAACGGGTTTAATTAAAGACATTATTCCAGGTACCACCGGTTCAAACCCTTTTGATTTCACCTATCTGGGTGGAAATATTTATTTTAGGGCAGGTACCCTAGTGGATAAGCAAATTTGGAAAACAGATGGAACCGATGCGGGAACAGTTGTTCCGGTAAACATGGGTAATAATGCATCCGTTCAACAATTAATGGAGTTTAATAATAAGTTGTTGTTTGGTAGAAATGGTGCAGGTACAGGTTTGGAGCCTTGGATGAGTGATGGCACCGCCGCCGGTACCTCCATATTGAAGGATATCTATCCCGGAACGCAAGGCTCTTCACCAAACATCCAGCATCATGCCATTTTAAACGGAATTCTATATTTTATAGCTTCTGATGATTTGCACAATAAGGAACTTTGGAAAACAGATGGAACAAACGCGGGAACGGTTTTGGTCTATGACATATATCCGGGTATTGATGGTTCAGATATTGATAATCTGACTTTTGTGGGGAATACTTTGTTTTTTTCTGCTAACAATGGAGATGGCATAAATGGCAACACCCTTTGGGCTTTAAACATTTCAGCTGCTGCACTTGCAGCGCCTTCAAATCTTACGGCTAGCCCTGCATTAAAAGTTGAGTCTGCTGGAAAAATTCTGCTCACCTGGACTGATAACGCAAATAATGAAAATGGCTTTTCCATTGAAAGAAGTCCAAATGGTACTTCCAACTGGACGGTTATTGATTCAGTTGCTGCCAATGTGAATACCTATAAAGACAGTGTAGGACTCGCCTCTTCAACACCTTATTATTACCAAGTAAGGGCATTCAATGCCAATGGAAATTCTTCCTACTCCAATATCAGCAGTGCTACTACTTTTGCTAGCGGTATAAATAGTCTGAATGTTGAACGCATGATGATTTATCCCAATCCTGCGAATGAACAGATAAGCATTCAGGTACCTGAATTTGCCTCATACCACAATTTAAAATTTGAATTGTTGGATATTAGCGGTAAAATCATGAGAAGCAATACCATTGTTACAAATCTTACGAATATCAAATTGGATGGGGTTTCTTCAGGCATGTATTTTTATCAGATCAAAACAGATAAATGCATTCTGAAAACCGGAAAAATCAGTGTGCAATAGGTTGTTGATACTGAAAATTTATTCGCTATATTTTTTTCAATGCCTTTTGTATTGCAAAAGGCATTCAAAAATTTTCACGTTAAAACGGATGATGAACAATCGGAAAATGATTTATACAACGTCACTTTAAATACCATGAACATGAAAAGTATATCCTTAATAATCACATGCATTTTTTATTTTTTGGTAGAAACTGTTTTTGCCCAAGTTACAACTACTGAAAAAACGGTTGACAAAAAATCTGATATGATCACAAAAATAATTAAGGATAATATAGATGATGTCGCAAGCACGGTTAAACAAAATCATCTGAGCAAAGAAGAGCGGATTCATCAGTTTATTTCTAATGTAAATGTTATTTTAAACACCGATATTTCCAAGTTTAAGGGAGATACCTTTTTGGTTGCCGACGATGGTGCTGTCAGTTACAAAAGCAATCAGGAACTATGCGGTTTTAAGCCCCTTGTTGTCAGTATAAATAATGCTGATGATGAAGTACAGGATTACTTCTTTTTGGGTCAATTTTTAGCTGATAGGAAAAGACCACCTGTTGATGAAATAATCAAGAAACTCGAGGAGTTTTTTATTTACGATTCCAAGACGGTAAAGAAGGAGATGAAACCCAAACCCAATGAACCGGATGCCAAGAAGATTGATAGAATTGTCTATTTTGGGAAACAAAATTTTGACAATACAGAAATGCATCATTTCGTAAAAATTATGATTGCATCAGATACAACCTATTGGATTCAAATATACAATAACGTATATAAACATGCTCCTAAACCTTATGTGAATAAAACAAAATTTAATTTTGATTTTACTACTGCCCCTGCAGGTTGGGATGAAATAAATAATAAGTGGTATAAATCTGAATTCAAGAAAGAGAAATGGTTTATCGAGCACCTAAAAAAATCTCCTAGTTTAAAAAATGATTGGGAGAATTATTTTTTTACAGGCTACATGGAAAATGATCCGGTAGTCATTAATGAAGAGCTTGTGGGCTCTTTTAAATTGGTAAGCGGCGAAGATTCTGCATCGTATGGGTATAGTTTTACGATAAAATGTAAGGAAGGAAAATATTACAATCATGTCACTTTTCTTTTGAATAAATCAAAAAAGACATTTTCTGTATTTACCACTTCCTTATTGGGAAACCAAACAGTTAATGATGCGATAAAAAATTATCTTGTTAGGGATATGCCATGTCAGGCAAATGATAAGGATGCAATTGACCAAATCGGTGCTAGGCGAAATAAAGGTGAATTTCAGTTTTCGCTCAATTCAAAGATGGTTTATAAAGTAGTCGATGAAAATCCAGGTTGTCCGATGAGTGTACCGATACAAATTATAGTAAGGAATAAGGCGAAAATTGAAATGGATGATATGCATTTTAACTATAAGCCCAAAGCGATTAGTGCGTTTTTTGTGCAGTAGTGTTATTCTAATTTTTTTGGGTATCTATTTATTTTTCCGATGAAAATTTAGGAAATGCCCCTTGGTTCATATTTTATCTTTTTGTCTCAAGGGGCTTTTTTATATAGCTCCGCTCGGCAGGGGATTAAACTTAAATAAATCCCTACGGGATTCAATTTGAAAAGCCCCGAATAGCATGCGGGGCGGGAAATTCATGCCGGAACCAACCGCAAAGCGGTTGAACAATTAACCAAATATTTTTTTTCATTTCAATTCCGTGAATCTATTTAAATAATTCTTTCTTTCTTGTCTGAAGAAATCATCGTCTTCTTTTGGTTCTTCGTTGAAAAGACTATCTGATTTAAAATCTGTGTGTATGTACACATTGCCTTCAAAAATTGAACCCTTATCAGGGTTCAGATAAAAAAACGAAGCCTTTTCCCCGCATTGCATGCGGGGTTAATCAAATTAGACCCTTTCAGGGTCGGAATCTTTAATGAATCCCAGGGGAAAAATATCCGCTGAACAGGGGGCTACCCGACTAAAAGTTGATTCATTTTTGCTGCTAATTTTGGCCATTTAGTTAGCGGAATGCCTTTTTGACTCATTTCAATATGTACAGGTTGATATGAATAGCAACGCCCATTTTATTTTTTGAACGTTATAATCCCATCGGGATATACTTAAATAAATCCCTACGGGATTCAATTTGAATAGCCCCGCATAGCATGCGGGGCAGGAAATTCATGCCCAAACCAACCGCAAAGCGGTTGAACAATTAAATGCAAATATTTTTATTCAATTCAATTCCGTGAATCTATTTAAATTATTTTTCCTGTCTGAAGAAATCATCGTCTTCTTTTGGTCCTTCGTTGAAAAGACTATCTGATTTAAAATCTGCGTATAGCTACGCATTGCCTTCAAAAATTGAACCCTTATCAGGGTTCAGATAAAAAAACGA
>CANKSK010000133.1 GCA_947485425.1 Bacteroidota bacterium
ATCGGGTCTAGTTTACCTTCTTCGGCGGCCTTGGTTAAGTCTTTACCAAAATTATCGAGAACGGGCGTTTTCGATTTGGATTCACTTACCTTTTTGGTGCTTCCACCAAAACCACCAGCTTCTTCTTCTTTTCCATAGGGATCATCATCAGTAGAAGCCTGGAAATTAATATCTGTGCGGAGCACATTGAGTTCTTCTTTTGCAATTTCGTAATTCACAGCGTATTGATTTAAAATTTGAGTAGCGATGTTGTCTTCATCTTTCAAGATAGAAAGAAGTAAGTGTTCAGTTCCTATGATTTCGTTTTTAAAGAGCTTAGCCTCTAGATAGGTTATTTTCAGAGCTTTTTCAGCTTGTTTTGTCAGTGGTATATTGCTTAGCTTGGTCGTTCCGTTTGAACTGCCTTTAATGGCATTTTCCACGGATTTTCTCAATTCAGGTAGATTCACCTCTAGGGCTTTCATGATCTTAATAGCCATCCCTTCACCTTCTCTGATCAATCCAAGTAATAAATGCTCCGTACCAATATAATCATGACCAAGCCTCAGTGCTTCTTCTTTGCTGTAATTGATTACATCTTTAACCCGAGGAGAAAATTTTGCTTCCATGTCAATAATTTTTTTAATTTAGAAAGTACCCTTTTACCTAATTTGAATGAATTTGTTTCCACAAACATAAAAAATAATATAAAGGTCCTATGCTTTTTTATTTAATAACTAATGAACAACTTTTTGTTAGTAATAAAATTTTTAAAATTCATCTAAAAATTCTACCTTCGTGCTTTCTTTTCAAACACAGTACCAAAAAGGAAATATGCCTGATTTCGAGGCAAATTAACAGGAAAATTTTTAACTATCGATAAAAACGTGTCAGAATGGCAGACGAAAGAATTATTCAAATAAATATTGACGAGGAAATGAAAACAGCATACATCGATTATTCGATGTCTGTAATTGTTTCCCGCGCACTTCCGGATGTAAGAGATGGATTGAAACCGGTTCACCGCCGGGTATTATATGGAATGTTAGATTTGGGTGTGATGTCAAATCGTCCCCATAAAAAGTCGGCTAGAATTGTAGGAGAAGTACTCGGAAAGTACCATCCACATGGTGATACCTCTGTTTATGATGCCATGGTTCGTATGGCACAGGAATGGTCACTTCGTTACCCATTGGTTGACGGACAAGGTAATTTTGGTTCTGTGGATGGAGATAGCCCCGCAGCCATGCGTTATACCGAAGCCCGCCTCAAGAAGATTGCCGAGGAAATGCTGAACGATATCGATAAGGATACCGTAGATTTCAGGCTCAATTTTGATGATTCTTTAAAAGAGCCTACCGTATTGCCGGCAAGAATTCCAAATTTGCTCGTCAATGGTGCTTCAGGTATTGCTGTAGGTATGGCCACCAATATGCCTCCGCATAATCTCACGGAAATTGTAAATGCCACAATGGCGTATATTGACAATAAAGGCATTACCATTCCTGAGTTGATGGAATTTGTGAAAGCACCTGATTTTCCTACCGGCGGAACTATTTATGGTTATGAGGGCGTAAAGCAAGCTTTTGAAACAGGTAGGGGAAGAATCGTAACCCGTGCCAAAACAAGTATAGAAACGATTAATGGGCGTGACCAAATCATTGTTCACGAGATACCCTACCAAGTAAACAAGGCCGAAATGATTAAAAAGACGGCTGATTTGGTGAATGACAAAAAAATTGAGGGAATTAGTGACATCCGTGATGAGTCTGATAGAGACGGGATGCGAATTGTGTATGAACTGAAGAGAGAGGCCATTACCAATGTGGTATTGAATAGTTTATTCAAATATACCGATTTGCAAACGGCTTTTAATGTCAACAATATAGCCCTTGTAAATGGCCGTCCGATGATGCTCAATTTGAAAGATCAAATTGAACATTTTGTAAATCACCGTCATGAGGTGGTCATCCGCAGAACTCGTTATGAACTTGCAGAAGCTGAAAAGAAAGCGCACATTTTAGCCGGTTTATTGATTGCTTTGGATCACCTGGATGCCGTCATTACCTTGATTAGAGCCTCTCGTACACCAGAAGTTGCCAAGCTTGGTTTAATTGAAAATTTCGGACTTACCGAAATCCAAAGTAAAGCGATCCTTGAATTAAGGTTACAAAAACTCACAGGACTTGAGCGTGATAAAATCAGAGAAGAGTACGATGAATTGATGAAAATTATCGATTACTACAAAAGCGTACTTGCTGATGAAACTTTGCGTATGGAAATAATCAAAGATGAATTGATAGAAATACGTGATAAATATGGTGATGCAAGACGCACGCTGATTGAATATTCAGCCGGTGACATGTCTATTGAAGATCTCATTGCCGATGAAGAGGTAGTCATTACCATTTCCCATATGGGGTATATCAAACGAACAGATTTGTCGGAGTACAGACAGCAGGCAAGAGGAGGCAAAGGAGCAAAGGGCAGTGCGACAAGAGATGAAGACTTTGTAGAGCATTTGTTTGTGGCCTCTACGCATAATTATATGTTGTTTTTCACCGAAAAGGGAAGGTGTTTCTGGCTCAGAACCTATGAAGTGCCTGATGGCACAAAAGCATCTAAAGGCAGAGCCTTACAAAATCTAATCAATATAGGTCCGGATGATAAGGTAAAAGCCTATATCAACCTGAAAACCCTTTCAGATGTAGAATATTTAAATAGCCATTACATTATCTTATGTACCCAAAAGGGCACCATTAAGAAAACCACTTTATTGGCTTATTCACGTCCAAGGCAGTCGGGTATCAATGCCATCGGAATTAATGATGGAGATTGCTTATTGGAAGCCAAATTAACCAATGGTAGCAGTGAAATCTTAATGGCACTGCGTTCAGGCAGAGCCATCCGATTCAATGAAAGCACGGTAAGACCTATGGGTAGAAATGCCAGTGGGGTAAGAGGTGTTAGATTGCAAGGCCCTGAAGATGAGCTTATTGGCATGGTTTGCATAAACGATCCCAACGATACCATTTTAGTGGTTTCTGAAAAAGGATATGGAAAACGCTCAGCGCTAGAAGACTATAGAGTGACGAACAGGGGAGGAAAAGGTGTTAAAACCCTTAATATCACTGAAAAAACAGGACAATTAATTGCTATAAAATCGGTTACAGATCAGGAAGACTTGATGATTATCAACAAATCAGGTGTGATTATTCGTTTATCGGTTGCTGACCTTCGGGTGATGGGACGTGCTACACAAGGGGTGAGGCTGATCAGATTAAGTGAAGACGATGAAATTGCTTCTGTTGCAAAAGTTGAAGAGCAAGTGGGATTAGAAGAAAATCTTGATATGGAATCTACTGATAACCAAGATATTCAAATTGAAACGACAAGCGAAACTTTAACATCTGGCACGCAATTGCCTATAGGTGAAATACCTGCAGACTCATCACTTCATAAATTATTGGATAGAATTGAAGAAGATGGGGACGAGGTAGCAGATGAAGAAGATGAAAAAGACAACGAAGACGAAACTGAAGAAGAATAAATTGAATACCATTTGAATTAAAAAGACCGGATAAATAAGATGAAGAAAGCCATATTATTTCTCATGGCATGTATGTATGCCATTACCGGGTTTTCACAGAAACCCAGACTGCAAGATGCCATTTTGTATTACAAACAAGGTGATTTTACCAAAGCCAAAGAGAATATCGAGTTGGCATGTAATAATGAACAAACCAAGGTTTTACCAAAAACATGGTATTATAAAGGGCTAATTTTGGAAAGTATGTATGCTAACAATGCTGACAAAAACTTTCTTATTGAATCCTATAATGCGTATGTGAAATCGATGGAAGTGGATCCGAAAAACGAATTTTCCGAAGAAATTCGTGTTCACAGGGCATCGGTACTTGGCTTGTTATCCAGCAAGGGGGTTGACGATTTTAAAAACAACAAAGCAGAAGAGGCCTTAGAAATCTTTGAAGCCCTATTGAATTATAGCCCGGGAGATACCAGTATGGTATTAAATTCGGCTTATGCAGCGGATAAATCGCAGCAATATGGCAAAGCAAAGAAGTATTATCAGCAGCTGATAGATATGAAATACAACAATCAGCAGATTTATTCGTATTTGGCCAATATTTATAAATCAGAAAAAGATACTGCAAAGGCATTAAATACGATTCAATTGGGCAGAAAAGCCTATCCATCGAATAATAATTTGGTTATTGAAGAGTTAAATATCTATTTATCCTCAGGAAGAAGCAAGGAAGCCGCATCCAAATTAGAGGAGACTACCAAGTTGAATCCAGGTAATCAGGAGTTATTTTTCGCCTTAGGCACCGCATATGACAAAATGGGTGAACTGACCAATGCTGAAACAGCCTATAAGAAGGCCATTGAAATCAAAGTAGATTATTTTGATGCCTATTATAATTTGGGAGCCATGTATTTCAATCAAGGGGCAGATATGTCGAATAAGGCCAATAACATTGAAAAAGAGGAAGAATTTAAGAAAGCCAAGACCAAAGCAGATGATAAACTCAAGCAAGCAGCGCCATATTTGGAAAAAGCGAGAGAATTGAATCCTACAGACCGAAATTCATTGGTATCCCTAAAACAATTGTATTTACGAATCAATGAAACGGAAAAATACAATGCCATCAATAAGGCGCTGAATGAATTGAAATAAATATTTTAATCATGAAATTGAAATAGGGGTCTGTAAAAGACTCCTTTTTTTTTGCTCGATTTTTTTATTATTCAATTATG
>CANKSK010000134.1 GCA_947485425.1 Bacteroidota bacterium
CACGAGACAACCAATATAGGTATTCTAAATAATGCACATTGGCAACTTCTGTTTCATCCATATAAAAGGAGGACACAGAAACCCTTCTAGGAATATTATCCCAATCATAACGCACATCTTGCTCGGTACGACCCATGCTAAAGGTTCCACCTTCAATCAGTACAAGTCCTGGACCGGTTTCTTGTTCTTCGTAGGGAACCACTTCAAATCCCCCCGTTTTTTCGTCATTATAATTCCATCCGGTTACCGATGATTTCTTTTTTCCACAGGAAGTAGCCAAGAGTAAAGCAACTGCCAAAAGGAAATTTCCGGAAAAAGTTTTAATTCTTTTTGTCATTACGACTATGATTTATATGATTTTGCTGAATAATTTACTATAACTAAAAAGATGGACATTGTATTGTTCTAAATCTTTTTTTCGGTTTCTTACACTGAAACTGCATGCCGAAGGATATTTCATGGGCACCGGCTGTAGAAGGTGCCAACTTTGAAACCGTAACATCATAGCTATATCCGAATTTAAAGATTCCTTGTTGGATACCCACCAGAAGCATGATTGCGTCGATATTGGTAAAGTTATAACGACACCAAGCCCCACCCACCAATGCACCTCTTCCTACATACAGACCCATATTGACCTGGGTGAAATTTTGCTGTTGTTGAAACAGAATATTGGGAGAAATATAAGAGGTAGAACTTCTGTTTTTAGAAGTCAGAGGAATTTGCATGCCGGCATGAACCGTTACTTTCATTGGGAGCTTTGCCTGATTGGTGCTGATAAATCCTTCATTGGGTTGTGTAAGGTGATTTATGGCAAGACCACCAAAAAACTTAGAGCTATAGGCCAAAATACCTGCTGATAAATCAAAGTAAGAACGACTTTCCTGCGGCATTACTTCTTGTGTGGGGTAAATAAAACCATATTTGGGGGAAATCTGGTCACCAAAGGTAAGCTTAGACCAATCCAAGCGCTTTTGCGCATATGTAGCCTGAAAACCTGCTTTGATAGAAAATCGATGTGTTACATTCAACTGATAGGAATAGATCCCACTGATATTTGTGGTATTCAATACGCCATCTCCTGCTTTATCATTTATCACCAAAAGACCAATTCCCCCTTGAAGCGCATCCACATGTTGATCATAAGAAGCCGCATAGGTCACAAAGTTTCCAGAAAGATTAGGCCATTGGTTGCGGTAATTTGTCGTGATACGAGGACAACGTGCCGTACCTGCAAAGGCGGGGTTCAGATACAAAGGAGCCGCATAAAACTGCGTAAACTCAGGATCCTGGGCTAATACCTGGAATCCACTGATACATAAAATGGTAAAAACGAGTATTCTCTTAATCATTAGAGGGCTTTTTTCGGGAGACAATAATACGAATAATTTTTAATTTGGTTGCAAATAAATTTTAAAACATACTAAAATGAAATGAAAGGCGTTAGCGCAATAAATCCAAATTCCGCATAAAAAATTTTTATTATTTAATTCCGTCCCTAAAACTTAATAAATTTGTAATCTCTTAATTTACGCTATGAAGAAATATTTTATTGTGTGGTCTTTGCTTTTTTTGGGTCTTTACCCTCTATTCAGCAGCGCAGACGATGCTAAAAAGTCCTTTGATTTCAAGTTGAAATGGTCGGTAACCCGACAAGGAAGTATTTCAGGAGATGAAAACACACCCCTTTTGATTTTTGAAGGCGCCCGTTTTGACCCGGAAATAGGAATAATACCTCTTTTTAGAGAAAACTTCAATCTTTCGGGACATCCCTCAGGCATAAATGTAAAGATCCTTCAAGCCATGTATGCTCCCCTTGAAGAGGAAAACTTGATTCCCGCAGGATTTAAAATTCCAACAGAAATTACCCCAGAAGCCCAAATAGGTTTTGAGAAAAGAAAAGCCTTTGGCATGGTATCCTTTGTTCCCATCCGAAAAAACCCGCTTTCTGGCAAAGTGGAAAAATTGGTTTCTTTTACCCTTGGCATAGAAGCAAATACGGATGAGCCACAAAAAAAGATGGGCTCTAGAATTTATGCAGATCATTCTGTGCTTGCTACCGGAAATTGGTATAAAATTGGCATCAAGAAAGAAGGCGTTTACAAAATAAACGCTTCTTTTCTTAAAAAAATAGGGATGGATGTCGATAAATTGGACCCCAGAAATATCAGATTGTATGGCAATGGAGGCAAAATGCTGCCTTTTTTAAATGCTGCCCCTAGAACCGATGACCTGAGGGAACTAGCCATTCGCGTGGTTGGAGAAGAAGATGGAATCATGAATGACAATGACTATATTCTCTTTTATGGAGAATCTACTGATGATTGGAATTGGAATCCCTCCGACGGCCTCTTTAAACACAAACTCAACCTCAATACCGATACCAACAGCTTTTTTATTACTGCCGATTTGGGCCCCGGAAAACGCATTTCCTCAAAAGCCTCTTCAGTGCTAAGCCCCACCAAAACAGTCAACACCTTCAACAACTTTTATTTTCACGAAAGTGAATTTTATAATTTTATCAAATCCGGAAGAGAGTGGTATGGTGAAAAGTTTGATCTCTCCACTACCCAAAATTTTAGCCTCAGTTTTCCAAATATGGACTTATCAAGCCCCGTCAACTTCTTATCAGAGGTAGCCGGAAGAAGCGATGTGGTCAATGCCTTTTCCGTTTCTGTAAATGGAAATACGTTTACACAAAACATCAATCCCATCGATTTATCAACAGCTACCGGTGACTATGCGGGCGTATCTCTTACCATTCAATCACTCAGTCCGGGAAGCAGCAGTCTGCAAATATCCTATACCTATAATAAGCCCCGCCCGACGGCTATCGGATGGCTCAATAAATTTGAAATCAACTTGAGACAGCAGCTCAGCATGTCTGCCGATCAGCTTGCGTTTAGAGATGTCGCCTCTTTGGGCTCAGGAAATATTGCAGAATTTACCCTTTCCAATGCCTATGCAAATACACAGATTTGGGATGTGAGCAATCCGGCCCTGGTTCAAATCCAAGAAACCAATTTTTCAGGAAATCAAATCATTTTCAAAGCAGAATCCGATATTTTACACGAATATATTGCCTTCAATGACTTAAACTTTCCTTCCCCATTTCCAATTGGCATGACGCCTAATCAGGATCTTCATGGATTGTCGCAAGCAGATTTTATCATCGTAACGCCTCCTGCATTTATTTCCGAAGCAGACATTTTGGCCAATTTCCATAGAAACCAGTCCCATCTAAGCGTCCATGTTGTTACGACAAACCAAATATACAATGAGTTTTCTGGGGGATTGCAAGATGTAACAGCCATTCGCGATTTTACAAAAATGTTTTATGATCGATCTAGCATCAAAGGAGGAGCGCCAAAGCATTTGCTTCTTTTTGGAGACGGATCCTATGACAGCAAAGACTACCTAGGGTATCACAGCAATTACATCCCTACCTACCAGTCTGCCAATTCAATCACTTTGGCCAGCTCGTTTGTTTCCGATGATTTTTTTGGACTGCTGGATGACAATGAGGGCAGCATGAATTTCAGTGAATTGATAGATGTAAATGTGGGCCGAATGCCCATCCAAAATATTTCAGAAGCCAAGGCTATGGTTGACAAAATCATTCACTATGGAAGCCCTGCTGAAGCAGGAAATGGGATGCAATGCATCAAATCTGGAGGAACGGTATTTGGAGACTGGCGGAACGTACTTTGTTTTGTAGCGGATGACAAGGATGGAAATACTCATTTACAACAAACAGAAAGTCTAACCAACTTTTTGGATACAGCCTATAGAGAATATAATATTGACAAGATTTACTTTGACTCATACAACATGGAGTCTACCCCCGGTGGGCAGCGATATCCAGATGTAAAAGAGGCCCTTTCAAAAAGGGTTGAAAAGGGTGCATTGATTGTCAACTATGTGGGTCATGGAGGCGAGGTAGGATGGGCACATGAAAGGGTTTTGGAAGTTTCAGATATCCAGAACTGGAAAAACGACAACAATTTGCCCCTATTTGTAACCGCAACTTGCGAATTCAGTCGCTTTGATGACCCTTCCAGAACCTCAGCAGGGGAATTGGTTTTACTCAATCCCAAGGGAGGAGGCATTGGCTTATTAACCACTGTTCGCATTGCCTTTTCAGGTACCAATGGGGTCATCAATCAAAAATTTTATACCTCTGCTTTCAAACCCAATGCGGATGGTAGCATGCCGAGCATGGGCGAAATTTTCACCCGCACCAAAAATGCTGCGATGAACAACCGCAATTTTACCCTTTTAGGAGACCCTGCACTTACCTTGGCATATCCCCAACTAAGAATTGAAACGTCCACCATCAATGGCAAAGCGCCTGGTAGCGGAGCAGATACCTTAAAGGCATTAGATAAAATTACCATCACTGGCTTTGTAAAAGATCCCAGTGGAAACAAAATGACGAGTTTTAATGGTATATTATATCCTACGGTGTTTGATAAGTTTTCAGTGATTACCACCTTGAGAAATGACCCTGCAAGCGCGAAAACATCATTTAAGTTCAGAAAAAACATGCTTTTCAAAGGAAAAGCCAGCATCAAAAATGGAGAATTCAGCTTTACTTTTATCGTGCCGAATGACATTAACTATTCTTTTGGATTAGGTAAAATCAGCTATTATGCAGAAAATGGAATGATTGATGCCAATGGCATGACCAACCCAATGGTAGGCGGCGCTTCATCCAAAAACAGCAAAGACGAGAC
>CANKSK010000135.1 GCA_947485425.1 Bacteroidota bacterium
TTACCATGACGGCCTATCGGTTATTGGTAAAAATCATGTATTTGGAGCTTACCAATCCAAGCAAGTCAAAGACAGATGTGATTATATATGGCTCGGGAGAGTCGGGTATTATCACCAAGCGCGCATTAGATAGGGATGCGGGGACCAAATATAAGGTATTGGCCTTTATTGATGATGACCCGAAGAAGGTAGGAAAAAAAGTAGAGGGTGTTCTTATCTATTCGCCCAAAGACCTGGAAGATTTATTAAAAGATAGCAGCATTGCACATTTGATTTTATCTATACAGCATATATCAGCGCTGAAGAAAAAAGAAATTATTGAAACGTGTTTAAACTACAATACAAAGGTTTTGCATGTGCCGCCCGTTCAGAGTTGGATTAATGGGGAATTAAGTTTCAAGCAAATCAAGAAAATCAAGATTGAAGATTTATTGGAGCGAGAACCGATCAAGCTTGACGTGGGCCTAATCCGTCAAGAGCTAACCAACAAGCGCATTTTGATTACGGGTGCTGCCGGCTCTATCGGAAGTGAGATTGCCAGGCAATTGGCACCCTTTAATCCTGGAAAGATCGTACTGTTAGATCAAGCAGAATCTCCCCTGTATGAATTCGACATTGAAATGCAGGAAAAGATCAAGATTAAAAATTTGGAGACTGTTGTTGGGGATATTCGCAATACAGAGCGGATGCGCAATCTTTTTAACACCTTTAAACCAGAAGTTGTGTTTCATGCAGCAGCCTACAAGCATGTACCCCTGATGGAGAACAATCCTTCAGAATCCATCCTTACCAATGTATATGGCACGAAGATTATTGCAGATTTATCGGTAGAATTTATGGTGAGTAAATTTGTGATGATTTCCACTGACAAAGCGGTGAATCCAACCAATATTATGGGTGCTACCAAGCGGATTGCGGAGATCTATATCCAAAGTTTATCAAGATGCAGTCGGAGTAAGACGAAGTTTATCACAACACGTTTCGGAAATGTTTTGGGCTCTAATGGATCGGTAATTCCGAGATTCAAAAAGCAGATTGATTCCGGAGGGCCTATCACGATAACCCATCCGGAAATCACGAGGTATTTCATGACCATTCCCGAGGCCTGTCAATTGGTTCTTGAAGCAGCTACCATTGGCAAAGGAGGAGAGATATTTATTTTTGATATGGGCAAGTCAGTAAAGATTGAAGATTTGGCAAAAAAGATGGTTAAGCTTTCCGGACTTACCCTTGGCAAGGATATACAGTTGATATATACGGGATTGAGACCGGGCGAAAAACTTTTTGAAGAATTGCTGAATGACCAAGAAAACACCATTGCCACGCATCATCCCAAAATTATGATTGCCAAGGTGAGGGAATATGATTATGAAATTATTTCGAAAGAGGTGACCGATTTGGTAGATCTTTTTGACGGGCAAAATAACGAAGAAATTGTGCGAAGAATGAAGCAGATTTTACCTGAATTTATCAGTAACAATTCTGTTTATGAAAAGTTGGATTCACTTCCTATCAATCATATAAAACCTATGGGTTCAAGACCCATTGCAGCATCAAACGATGTAGGTGAAGCGTATTGATTTTTATTCAATTATAGCGTATTTCCGCTGCACGCAATCAGTTTTTTTTTAACACGAAACGTCCTAAGAAAACTAAAATTTAAATGTATTACTTTCCCGCCTTGTAAAACACAAAAACCTTACTTTCGGTTAGGAGTGGTTATGCGTTGTTATGAGTTGCTTTTTTGTAACACAAGTGTTACATGGATCATATGATAAAATAGTTTAGGGTTATACTTGTCAAAAGATTGATGAATAATCAATCCATTCTTCTCTTTTCACTCATTTTTATTTAAAAAATGGAATGCAAAATTATGGGTAAAAAAACTGCTGAGTAAAAAAATATCCAATATTGACTTTGCTCAATCAAGTGACATGTCTGTAGTTGCCACCGCTTTTATTTTCCCCTTAATATATACAGGAACGGCACGGGTTTTCATCCATATATTTCCTCCACCAGCATCAAAATAGGGTTCTGTCCATATCGCCGCCCTCCCATCAATAGTCTTACGAAGCCATGACTGGCTGTCAATATGATAAGCAGTATCCATTAAATTAGCGTACACAAATAAATTATTTTGTTTGAACCAATAAGGACTTACAACTGCCAATTCTTTTGAATCTAACAAAGTAACCGTTGAACCATAAAAAATGGCTGATTTCCCCTGCATATAATTTTTAACCCTGTCAGAAATATCGTTATTATAAGGGGGATTCGATTGCAGGTCCGCAACAAATTCATCAAGAGCGTTTTCAATTTTTTCCTCATCCGTTAATGCGGTATCCTTTTTACAAGACTGAAACGGTATTAAAAAGGCAAAAGCAATACACAGCCCGAAAATTGTCATTAATTTTTTCATTTTATTCGAATTTAAATTTTGAGTTCAATTTTTCCGACTTATTTGGCATTTCGGAATACGCCCCATTTTTTTTATGTTGGTTATGGACTCCACTTTTGTTTATGATTATTTCATCTTGTGTTTATTACTCAACTTGCCCAAAATCGTACAATATACAAAGATATCCATTCACAACATTATTTCCCCTTCACAAACCCCTGCATGATAGTTTAATTGAGTTTCATGCTTAGCTGAATTCTTTTTCTTGGGATGTCAATTTCCAATACTTTAACCTGAAGATGTTGATTTAATTTGAGCACATCGGCAGGATTGGAAATAAATTTATCTGCGATCTGAGAAATGTGAACGAGTCCATCTTGTTTGACACCAATATCGACGAAGGCCCCAAAGTTTGTAATGTTGCTGACAATGCCAGGTAGTGTCATTCCGACACGAAGATCCTCAATCGATTGAATGTCGCGAGAAAATTCAAAAACTTTAGCTTTATTTCGTGGATCTCTGCCGGGTTTGGAAAGTTCGTTCATGATGTCAGACAAGGTAGGCAAACCTATTTTTTCATCCGTATAATTTCCGATGACAATATTTTTCCGAAGGTCCGGATTGGTAATTAAATCAGCAGGGGTGCAGGATAGGTCATTCGCCATTTTGACAACGATGGGATAACTTTCAGGATGCACAGCACTGTTATCAAGTGGATTTAGTGCTTCAGGGATGCGCAAAAATCCGGCACATTGTTCGTAGGCCTTCTCCCCCATTCTATTGACTTTTTTGAGATCTTCGCGGGATTGGAAAGGCCCATTTTGATCTCTGTATTCAACAAGGTTTTGCGCCAATTGGGGGCCAAGTCCGGAAACATAGCTTAGTAAATGCTTACTTGCCCTGTTTAAATCAACCCCTACTTTATTTACGCAACTTTGCACTACCCTATCGAGATTCTCCTTGAGCATTTGTTGATCAACATCATGCTGATATTGTCCGACACCAATGGCTTTGGGATCAATTTTAACCAATTCAGCGAGGGGATCCATCAACCTGCGGCCGATAGATACAGCGCCTCTCACGGTGACATCATAAGAAGGAAATTCTTCGCGAGCCGCTTCGGATGCAGAATAAACGGAGGCTCCATCTTCATTCACAATAAAAACCTGAACATCTTTATTAAACTTAATTTTTTTGATCAGAAATTCTGTTTCCCTACCGGCAGTGCCGTCACCGATGGCGATGGCATCAATTTTATATTGTTGAACGAGGGTATTTATTTTGGACATCGCCTGAGCGGTTTGCTCTTGCGGTTTATGCGGGAAGATGGTTTCATTGTGTAGGAGTTTTCCCTGTTCATCGAGGCAAACCAGCTTGCAACCGGATCGATAGCCTGGATCGAGGGCAAGAACGCGTTTGTTACCCAAGGGAGGAGAAAGCAGCAATTGGCGAAGGTTTTCAGCAAAAACACGAATGGCCTCCTGATCGGCTTTTTCCTTGGAACTCATTCTGAATTCGGTTTCAATGGAAGGGCCTAATAATCGTTTATAGCTATCTTTAATGGCCAAGCGAACCAAGTTAGCACTTTCATTATCTCCCTTCACAAAAAGCACTGAAAGGGCTTGCAAAACATTTTCTTCAGGAGGTGTAATGCTAAAGCTAATGATACCCTCCTCCTCTGCCCTGCGAATGGCTAGCAGTCGATGTGAGGGAATCTTTCGTAAAGCTTCTTGGCTGTTGAAATAGTCTTTATATTTTATTCCCACCTCTTCTTTTCCGGCCATGACGCTCGCTTGAACAATGGCTTCGCGGGAATATATTTTTCTAAGGGTATTGCGTGCCGATTCATTTTCATTGATCCATTCAGCGATAATATCCCTTGCACCCTTCAAGGCATCGGCGATTGTTGGGACTTCATTAGTCAAAAAATTTTCTGCTTTGGCCTGCGGATCCTTTTCGAACTGCATCATGATTATTTTGGCCAGAGGCTCCAAACCCTTTTCAATAGCAGCAGCGGCGCGGGTTTTTCTTTTGGGCTTATAGGGAAGATAGATATCTTCAAGCTCAGTAAGAGAGCTTGCCTTTTCGAGTCTACTCTTAAGATCATCGGTCAATTTACCTTGTTCCTGAATGGTTTGGATGATAAACTCTCTTCGCTTATGTGTTTCAGCTAAATGATGCCATTGAGATTGAATATTTTCAATTTGCACTTCATCTAAACTACCGGTTTGTTCTTTTCGGTAGCGGGAGATAAAGGGTATGCTTGCGCCAGATTCCAAAAGGCGTATGGTACTCTCAACACTTTTTAAGGGCAAAGAAAA
>CANKSK010000136.1 GCA_947485425.1 Bacteroidota bacterium
AAATAATGTTTTATGTATTTTTTTGGGGACTTTATACGGTTTTTATTTTTTATCTTTCAAAAATCTTTGGACACTATATTTTTTTGAAATTTCTTGGTGTTTTTGCATGAAATCGCACAGCAGCAGGGCAAAATAAGGCGCAAGGATTACACCTCGGGAGCCCAATCCATTAAAAATATACATCGAAGGATGATCCGGATGACTCCCCAAAACCGGATTTCTGTCCTTGGTACCGGGGCGTATACCTGACTTTTGTTTGACAATTTCATAGGTGCAATTCAGCATGGCACTTAACTGTTTTTCCAGCGTTTTTCGTCCTGCCGCATCTGATTGCGGCGATAAATCCTCCCTTTCATAGGTAGAGCCGGCTTTAAACATGCCTTGATCGGCAGGGATGAGGGTGATGCCTTTTTTTAATATTTTATTTTGTCCCAATAAAGGTGCTTTTATATCCAGCACCACGCCCCTGGAAGGCGCGAAAGGAAGCCAATTAAAAAATGGATTGTCAATGTTTTTATATCCTTCGCAAAAGATGATGTTTTCAAAATGCATATTTTTATAATTCCATCCGCCATCCCCATTTCCGATGAGTTGGTTATGCATAAAAGTTTCTTCACGATATTTGTTTTTGTTTTTTAGCAATTTAGTAATTCCCATAATGAGGCTTAAGCAGTCGAGGCGTCCGGAAATCTGTATTTCATATGCGCCCAATTCATTTCTAATATAGGCTTGTTCTTCTGGGTGCAGATTGATGATGTCATTGAGGGATTGATTGACGGAATAGGTGTCAAATTCATTTTTTTCGGTTTCTGTAGCAAAGGATTGATAGGTATGGTGTTTAAAAAATACTTTTTGCTGTATGCTGTTTTCAATTTCGGCATAGGTTTCTTGGGCTATGCTTATAAAGTTGTTCATCTCTTCATTTGCCACCATTCTTTTTCCGTAAACAGCGGTAAATCCACCAAGTGCAACTCTAGACGAGGCAGATTTTTCGGCATCATCCATCAACAAAAAATCATCACCTCTTTTCAATAATTCAAAAGCGAGGAGGCTACCTGCTAAGCCTTGTCCGATGATAAGATATTTTACATTCAAAATGAAGGATCTTGTTTGCACAAATATAGGATAAAATGAACATCTGAAATATATACATTTGTGTTTTTAAACGACATGATTATGCAACGACTATTTTATCTATTGGCATCTGTTTTTTTACTTGTAGGCGTATATTCTTGTTCGACGCCAGGAAAGCTTCTAACAGAGCGCCCTAAGGCTGATACCCTCGCCCTTAAATCTTTCGAGACCCAAACCTCCTATATCAATTTGGGGGTTAGTATGGCCCTGAAAGATATAGAATTGCAGATTAACAAGATCTTGACAGGGACGATTTATGAAGACAACAATATAGAAGATGATAAGCTGATGATACGGGTTGAAAAACAATCGCCTATACTGATTCAGGATGCCGGTGGGAAATTGAAAACGGTTTTGCCATTGAAAATCTGGGTGAAAATCAAATATGGCACCTCTTTATTGGGCATGAATTTATATGATACCCGCGAATTGAATTTAAACGGGGTTATTAGCTTTTTAAGCGAAGTGTCTATGAGCAATTGGAAGATGAATACGCATTCCAAAATCATATCATTAGATTGGAAGGAAAGCCCGAGTATTCAAATTGCCGGGAAGCAAGTGCCGATTACCTATATACTGAATCCGGCCATTTCACTTTTTAAATCTTCTATTGAAAAGCGCGTTGACGAGGCCCTCCGAAAATCGCTGGATTTTAAGCCGGAAGTATTGAATGCATTGGAAAACATTGCTCGGCCGGTAGAAGTGAATCATGCCTTTGATACCTGGTTTAGAATGGCTCCTGAGGAGTTGTATGCTACCGATGCACGCCTAAAGAACAGTCAGGTTTCAATGGAATTGGGGCTGAAGTGCCAGATGGAGACCTATATCGGTCAGCATCCTGAAAATACCTTTGACCGCAATAAAATTGCCTTAAAGGCTGTGAGTACAATGCCGAATCAAATTACAGCTCATCTGGCTGTCATGTCCGGCTATGAAGAAGCTTCACGCATCCTTACCAAAAATTTCAAAGGGCAGGAATTTGTTCAGGGAAGCAAAAAGGTGTCTGTGGAAAATCTCGAACTCTGGCAAAATAAAGGAAAGCTCATCATCGCATTAAGCCTAAAGGGTAGTTTGAATGGAATCGTGTATTTGTCGGGTATACCCAAATATGACAGTATCCATAAAGAGATCTATTTTGATGAAATGGATTTTCTCTTGGATACTCAAAATAAGCTGCTCAAAGTAGGTAGTTGGATGGCTCAGGGCCTTATTTTAATGAAGATTCAGCAGTTTTGTCGGTATTCTATCAAGTCTAATTTGGAAGAATCGAAGCAAAGTATGTTGAAATATCTTTCAAACTATTCACCAATGCCTGGTATTTACCTGAATGGACAAGTAGGAGATGTGGAATTTGAAAAAATAGAATTAAGTGGTAGGGCCTTGGTAGCGATATTATCGCTTTCAGGGGTCTTAAAAGTGGATATTCATGGACTTCAATAGTTTAAGTTTTATGTCTTATTCCATTCGTCGATAAAAAACGCTCGTTCATCACATTTATTTAGGTGAAAAATATTAAACTTTTCATCTTTGCAACGGGTTAGTTTTGAATTAGGTAGTTTTTTTAGGTCCTATTGTATTATTTGGTCAGAGTGGAAAACCAATAATACAATAGGATTTTTCTTTTATCTATTTTTGATCAGAAATATCTATTTTAGATTTATATTTGTAGGTTTTAAAAAAAGAAAACCATCCATCATCCACCTTAATTCTTTAAAATCTTCTTCTCTTTATGAAACGGAATAAAATCATCGTATTGAATATCCTTGCCGGGATTGTGTATTTGATTATGTGCAGCTATGGCAATGGGCCTGCTACGCATGGGTATGATTGTACGGGAGCAGAAACCGGATTGCAAAACCCAAACGGTTGCACCAATTGTCATGGTTCGGTGGCCACTGCCGGAACCCAGATTTTATTGGAGTTGGATTCTTCCGGGGTTTCCACCACGCATTATTATCCTGGAATGACATACACCATAAAACTAACAGCAACGAACAATACGGGCTTTACCTTGCCTAAATTTGGCTTTCAGATGGCTTGCATAAAAGGATCAAATGCTGTGGTAACGCCTATAAATGCTGGTTCTTGGGTTGCGCCTTTTCCGGCCGGAACGCATAATAAATTGCCCTCTGCTGGAAATTATGTAGCCAATATTGTAGAGCAAATGTCTACATTGCCTGCCAGTACGGGCAATGGCACACAGGGTACTACCTATTCAAAATCTTTTTCATGGAAAGCACCAAATGCAGGTACCGGGACCGTTTCTTTTTGGTCTGTTGTTAATTTGGTAAACGGAAATGGGAATAATGATTCAGGTGATAAATGGAATACCAAACAGTTGGTTGTTTCTGAGTGGCCTATCTCAACAGATGTGTCAAATATCCAAACAGAAATGGGTGTTAGTGCTTATCCCAATCCTGTTCATGAGTATTTTAATCTGCAATTGAAGCATGCGCAATCCGGTGCCTATACGTTTATGGTTTATGATTTGAATGGAAAATTAATTGCCAATCAAAATATAGAGGTGGGTACGGAAAATTACACCTACGGAGTGAATACTGCTGAATGGCCGCAGGGATATTATAAGTTGGTGCTCAAAAGAAATGAATTCATGAAAGTTCTTTCTTTTGTCAAATTCTAATATTTTTTATTGCTGATTTTTTTTCTGTTATCTCTGCAATTGGATTTTTTGGGAGAAGTTATATTTTTTGTTCATGGTTTTCAGGAAATAAATTCCTGAAGGCAGGTTACTTACATCGATGGACTTGTTGCTGATGTTCTGATTGTATTCAGCAAAAACCATTTCTCCCAGGGTGTTCGCAATGAGTATATCGTAGCGTTCCATGTCTGAAAGATTGCTTATTTGAAATACACCGGAATTTGGATTGGGGTATATGGAAATGCCATTGCTCTTTGCAATATTATTTTGTGTGCCAACAGCAATGGTAATGGTGTCGCTGATAACAGAACTCCAAAGACCCATTTCATCTGTACATTGTACATGAATTATTTTGTTTCCATTTGAAAAAGAGGAAAGGTCAATGGTTTCATTGATATCTGCATAGGGAGAGGCATTTGAGAGGCTTTTATATACCTGATTTGCAAATGTGGAATCAATCCAATAACGGTAACCTGCAATGGTATTCAAGATTTGTGAGCTATTTCCTGCTTTGTAAAAAATTTGGTTTTCTGTCAGGCTCCATTGCGAGGCAAGGTCTTTGAATCGAATATTAAAAAAGTGCATGCCATCATGTAAAGCGGATGCATCTATATTGGAAAGGTTTAAAAAATAGGATGTCGATGGCGTGATGGGGACAAATATTTTGTTTGTAAATGCGTCGTCGAACCAGTATTCATATCCTTGAATTTGCGGGTTTGCGGTGAATGCTTCAATCATTTGAGAAAGTACAGAGCTATATTTGCTGCTATCGTCTTTAAAACGGAAATTCAGGGTGTGCAATCCATTCGTTAGAGAAGCGTTTGAGAGGTTTGCGTTGAGATCCAAATGCTGAGTCGCTGCTACATTTGTAATCTGTTTTCCGGCATAATTAGTATCTATCCAAAATTCATATTGTT
>CANKSK010000137.1 GCA_947485425.1 Bacteroidota bacterium
GATGTGACCGCAGTTTTTTTCCTGAAGCAAATCATACATGTATTTAAAATATTCCATATGCCCGCCTTGGTAGGAGGTCATGGCTATGGCGTTGGCATCCTCCTGAATGGCACATTCCACCACTTCAGAGGCGCTGCGGTCATGGCCTAGGTGTATCACCTCTGCACCTGTGGCTTGAATAATTCTTCGCATGATGTTGATGGCAGCATCATGACCATCGAATAAAGAGGCCGCAGTGACAATTCTAATTTTATTTTTGGGTTTATAGGGCTCTGAGGAATGGAGCGCTTTGTGGGATTCCTGGTTTTTTACTTCTTCCGCGGATTCTGTGGTTTTCTGCATAAATGGGGATTATTTATCTCCTACAAAATTAGCCCTAATCATGCATTAAAACAAATTATCCAACGGCCTTTTTCCTCTGTTGGTAGAAATTATTTTACCATTAAACCAAAAAGCAGCATATTTTATCTTTAGACCCTAATCTGGCGCCTATTTTCGCCATAATGAAGGCTATTTTTCCCTTTAAGGGCAAAAAAAAACCATCCATTTGCTTCAAGCCGGTGGATGGTTTTTAGGTATTTTTTAGGAAGGTTCCAGAAGATTCTGTCAGGCAGACGGAAAAAATGCCATCTGAAAGGTTTTTCCTGAAGTAAACTATTTAGCGGGAGCAGTTTCTGGCTTGGCCATACCGCAATGTGGGCCCATGTTTTTTTCTTTACAGGCTTTCATTTCTTTTTCACTGCAGGCTCCATGCATCTTTTTTTCCATGCATGCTTTCATGTCTTTTTCAGTACAAGATTTTTTCATGCTCATTTCCATACAGGCCTTCATGTCTTTCTCTGAACATTTTCCCTGTTTAAGCCACTCTTTGCATTCCTCGGGGGTTTTTGATTTGCAGCAAGCGGGCATCTCATCACCCATGGAAGCGCTTTCCATAGAATGTTCCTGCATTTCGCCATTCATTTCTTCCATTGCCGCTTGGTTTTGGACTCCTCCAGCTTCCATTTCCATGCACTTTTTCTGGTGAGCGGAGCATTCTTGGGATTCCATCTCCGTACATTGGGATTTTTCTCCTTCGCAGGCTCGCATTTCCTCCTGACATTTGCCGCCTTCCATGCGACAACGAAGAATGGCGTTTTCAAATACCACAAGACCTGTGGCCAAAAGAACTGTGGCGATGATGGATAGGATGAGCTTATTCATGATATGGGGTATAAAAGGGTTTACATTTTTTATTGCGCGGTAAAAATAAGCATAAAATGGACTTTTTGTTCTCTTGATAAAAAAATGATTTTTTTTTATTTTTTTTCGGTATTCACAAAATTATTCTACTTTTGCCCCCGGAGAAATGGCAGAGCGGTTTAACGCGGCGGTCTTGAAAACCGTTGACTGTAATAGGTCCGGGGGTTCGAATCCCTCTTTCTCCGCTGAATATACTGAATCATACCGAAAAGGGGCGCAAAATGAAAATTTTCGCCCCTTTTTCGTTTGAAATAAGTGCAAAGAAGTGCATCTCGGTGCATAATTAAAAAGCTAAATCGTTACCCCTTTTCGATTTTTAAAAAGGGGTAACGAATTGCGGAAATTTGCGCTGAAAGGTATTGACATTCAGTATTTTGAAATTGTTTTTGCAGTGGGGTCACGTTAATATTGCAGTTCATTTGAAGGGCAAAATTTAATATTGACGAAGATGTCTAAAAACAAGAGTACTTTCAGCCTTATGTTTTACATAAATGGCTCAAAGACAAGGAAAAACGGAGAAAGTCCGCTGATGCTACGCATTACAATGAGCGGAAAAGTCGTTACCCTTCGAACGAAACGTTTCATAAAACGTGAAGACTGGAATCCTGAGAAAGGATTGGCCAAACCCAAATCACCGGATGCGAACAACCTGAATATGTTCATTGAGGCATTCAGAGCGAAGGCTTTTAACAAGTACACAGAATTATTGACTTTGCATGATGAGGTAAGCCCGGAACAATTGAGGGATGCTTTGCTGAATGTGAATGCTGCCAGAGGCCATTCTTTGATGGAAATATGGCAGGAGCATGTTGATGATTTGCAAAAGCTGATCGGAATAGGCTCCTCTTATGCCAATTATCAGAAGTTTTATACCTGCAAAAGGTATGTAGGAGATTACCTACTGCACCTCTTTCAGGTTTTTAGTTGAATTTGTTTTTTTTATTGTTGGTTTTTTTTAATGTTGGTGGAAAGACAGAGATAAGGATTATATTTGACGCACCATATTGAACTTATAATAACTATAAACCAAATGAAAAAAATTATTTTATCACTCTGTTTCATCTTATTCACGGTAACTTATTTGAATTCTTGTAAAAAGGAAGATCCAGCTAAACAAAATGACAATCCACCAACTATAATTGAAAAAGAATGGACAATTACCGGATATAAAAATCAAACTGGAAATTCGAATGCTGATGCTCTTCAGGCCCAATTAATAAATAAATCAAAAAAACTTACTATCAATCTATATGGCTCGTTTAATGGTGCAAACGAACCTGATGTTACAAAATCGGTTACCTTTGAAAAGGAAGGAAACGATACCATTGTTTATCTTACAATGAATGTTCAATCAAAAAAACTTGAAACGGCTTATACAGTTGTTAAAGGGGTAAAGCAGCCTTATGTTATAAAACATACGTACATAAATAACAATGACAGCGCAGTCCAAATTTCAGTTTATGAATATAACTGGGTCAACAATACAAGTGTTTTAAAATATCAAGCTTTATACGAAAAGAACAATACTGGTACATTACAGTATAGCTCATTAAAAACATCAGGTGAAAATGGAATAACTGATATTGTGACTACCTTAGGTCTTTCGTTAGCAATTGCGGAAACCGTTTTTTACGCCGCTAATGGAACAGGTTACTTACTTGGTGCGGGTGCAGGGGTTGCGGCAGTGGCAGTTGGTGTAGTTATTGTTAAAGTAGCTGCCGTTGCTACCGTTATCTATTTAGCTTCTGCATTACTAAACCCAGTAGGTGCTGCCGTAATAGAACCTGGTACCGATCCAATTCCTCCAAATACGCCTGTTAATAATCCTGTTCCTGATCCAATTCCAAATTTGCCACCTACACCTTGCAACGGAGTCAATATTACTTTTACTGCGAGTATGGATCAGGCCGGTTCCATTCTAATTTCTAATGTTCAAGGAGGGCAAGGGGGGTATCAGTATTCTCTAGGTAATTCCGCTTTTCAACAAAGCCAGGTTTTTAATGGGCCCTATACAGCTGGTAGCTATTTAATTATGGTAAAAAATGGTGACGGCTGTATAAAAGCCGAGGTTAGAAACATAAATTCAAATACACAATCATGTCCTAATACAGTAACTGATATTGATGGCAACGTATACTGTACTGTGGTTATAGGCAATCAAACATGGATGGTTGAGGATTTAAAAGTAACTAAATATCGAAATGGAGACCCCATAGCCAATATAGCGGACAATACGTCCTGGAAAAACTTAACAACAGGTGCTTATTGTAATTATTCTAATGATGTAAATTTAGGACGATTATACAATTGGCATGCAGTAAATGACATTCGTAATATAGCTCCTGTAGGTTGGCATATTCCTTCGTATTATGAAGTTGTTACATTAATTACTTACTTAGGTGGAGTATATGACCAATCTCTGAGTACCGCCCCAACATATACACTTGCAGGTGGAAAAATGAAAGAAGCTGGTACCACTCATTGGAATAGCCCTAATGGAGACGCTACCAACAGTAGTGGCTTTACAGGTCTGCCTGGAGGTTGGCGCACCTGGGATGGTAAATACCAAAATAGAGGAGTTATGGCTTTCTATTGGACTTCAACCTTACATAGTCCCTATAGTAATTCTACAACATATCCTATGAACTACTGGCTAAACTCTGGTGATGGCAATATTACAATTTACTGGCATGATAGAACCTTTGGACTATCAATCCGCTGCGTGAAGGATTGATCTATTCCGCGTATTTACTTTTGTTTATTTGAACATTTTGACTAATTTATTAATTATTTGAGGTTGGGGAGAGTTGGTTATTAAAAGAGCTTATCAAGAGTAAAAATAAATGACTACCCCGTTGGTCGAAGCTTACCCCTTCTGATGCTGGGCGGTGACATTCGTCCCTTTTTAAATTTTTTTTTTCAGGGCTACTGCTTTTCCAAAAGACCCGATAGAGCGGATTAGCCCGGACCCGCCGAAGCCCTATTTCTCTGAGGCAAAGAAAGCTTAGGTGCTTGGGGGCGTAGGAGGGGAGGACTATGAGCGTAAGAGAGCAAGTACTAAAAAAGATACTCAAATTAAAAAACCCATCTCGCAGCTCCCGGTTCGTCGTAGTTGAAAATAAAAATAATAAAATGATGTTGGGCGTATGTGTCCCATTACGCCCTTTTATTATAGGCCTCCGGTCACTTTGGCACTGGCATCTGCATGGCTTCGTATTAAACCTCTCCCGTTGGTATTATCCCCTCTGATGCTGGGCGGTGGCATTCGCCCCGCCCCGTAGGTACATTCTCAGATAAGTGTTTCCCATTTTGGTATCAGATTCATTTTGCTGTTATAATACGGAAGCAGGTAATTTCTCAATTCATCTGCTTTGTAGAATATGTATTATTCAAGCAGATTTGCTTGGTAAATTAAACATACTGGAAATTTGATTAC
>CANKSK010000138.1 GCA_947485425.1 Bacteroidota bacterium
TGGCGAAGGAATTATTTCAACACCAAAAAGTGAATTCAAACCAGCCTTTTTCAATCAAGGCAAAAGCATGATTTTCACCCGCTCAGACAAAAACTATAAAAATCAGGTTTTAATGATTTCCAACTTTCAGAATGGGAAATGGGGAAAAGCAACACCCATATCATTTTCAGACATCTTATATAATGATTCGGCACCCTTTATTACCTCATCAGGAAAGACCTTGTATTTTGTTTCAACCCGTCCGAAAACAGGCATGATCCCTGAAATTCAATCAGACATATGGAAGTCTACGTATTCAAATGGCATATGGCAAAAACCAGTGCCCTTAAATGAAACCATCAACACCATCAAAGATGAATTTGGGCCATGCCTTTACAACAGTCGTTTTTATTTTAGCGGCGTCAGAGACAGTGGATCAGGGTTTTTGGATATCTATTATTCGGAAATGAAAGATGGCAAATTTAGTAAGCCCGTGAACTTGGGAAAAGAAATCAATTCAGACATGAATGAATATGACCCCAATATTTCTTCCGATGGAAAATATTTAGTGTTTTCAAGTTATCGCAAAAAAGAAACCATAGGAAGGAGTGACATTTACATCTGTGAATGGAAAAATGGAAATTGGTCAAAACCTGTAAATGCAGGCGCTCTTGTCAATACGAAAGATGAAGAAACAAGTCCTGTTTTCTCTCCAGACAATCAATATTTGTATTTTTCTAGCAACCGATACGATGACACAAAAATTATTGATGGAAAAACCATCCTAAATGGATTATTTAATATGTACAAAATCCCCACCAATGAAATCCTTAAAACGATCCATTTTGAATAAAAAATTATTTTCATATTTTCCGCATCCACGCATACCTCTTCTTCTCTTTTTTTTAGGACTTTTTACAAGCCTTTGTATTGCGCAGCCAAAAATAAATTCCGATAATAGCGCCATAGAAAGCAGAAATACAAAAAGGATAACCTCCCTCTTAAAAGCGCACCAGCTGAAAGCTAATTTTCGCAAATTGGGAGGTGTATTTATGAATGACAAAGGCATAGAATATTTTAAAAATGATCTAAAAACAGCCGACTCAAGTAATGTCATTTTGATTGAAGCGGATATTGCCATGCAAATGTTAAAAGCCGGCAAAACGGAAGATGCCATAGAACTTTTTAAAAGCATCTTAAAAAAGATTCGCACAAACCAACGCTCTAATTTGCGTTCGGCGAATATTGAAAATGAAATAAAAAAACAATTAGCCCTTTCCTATTTGCGCCTTGGGGAACAACAAAATTGCATCATCAACCACCATGCTGAATCCTGCATATTACCTTTAAAAGGCAGGGGAATATATTCCATCAAACAATCGGTTCGGGAAGCCATCAAATTATATTCTGAAATAGTAATCAGAAACAGAAACGATTACGAAAGCAGATGGCTACTCAATATCTCTTATATGACCTTAGGACTATATCCTGATAGCGTACCTTCAATTTATTTGGTTCCTTTTGATACATTTGACAAGCCATATGCTCATGGTACATTTAAAGATATCTCGCAAGAAAATAAACTTGATGAAACAGGCCTTTCTGGCAGTGCCATCGTTGAGGATTTTGATAACGACAATGACCTAGATATTTTTTATGTGCGACTTGCCTTTGATGCGCAATGTCATTTTTTTGTAAACAATGGAGATGGAACCTTTACGGATAAAACACTTGATGCCGGCCTTCAGGGAGAGGTATCTGGAAGAAGTTGTGTGCAAGCTGATTATAACAATGATGGCTATATGGATATTTTTATTGCCAGAGGAGCATGGGAAATACAGGAAGACAATCTCCCTCCGAGTTCATTATTGAGAAACAATGGAAATGGTACGTTTACCGATGTAACAATCCAGGCAGGCTTACTTGATTTCTTGCCTAACTATAATGCATGCTGGTTTGATTATGATAATGACGGATGGATAGATCTTTTTCTTTCCAATGAATCTGCAGATAATCAATCTATGCATGCAGCAAAACTTTTTCACAATACGCATACAGGAACCTTCGAAGAAGTAGCATATTCTTCAGGCATCCAAACAAAGGCATGGACCAAAGGCGTTACCGCTTTTGACTACAACAATGATGGATGGCAAGACCTCTATATATGCACTGCACGTGCTTCGAACATTTTATACAAAAACAATGGAAAAGGGAAAGATGGAAAAGTAAGCTTTACAAATGTCACAGCAGAAACCCATACGAGTGGGCATGACATTTCATTTTATACTTTTCCCATGGATTTTAACAATGACGGATGGATTGATTTTTATGCCTCAAGAAGTTCTTTTGAATATGAATTTCTAACCCATTCACTCGTTTCTGACTATCTCGGAAAACCATCATCAGCAGATTCACATTCGAAATTTTATAAAAACAATAAGGATGGTACCTTTTCAGATGCATCTGATGAATTAAAATTAAATAGAGTTATTTATAATATGGGTATCAACTTTGGAGATATCGATAACGATGGATACCTTGACATCTATGCAGGAACAGGCAATTTAATACTGACCTCTCTATTTCCCAATCTGATGCTCAGAAATCATGATGGAAAATTCTTTGAAGATGTCAGTGCCGCCACCGGATTGGGAAATTTACAACATTCTCATGGCATTGGTTTTGGCGACTTGGATAATGATGGGGATCAGGATATCTATCAGGTAATGGGTGGTAATTATTCAGGAGATGTATACCAAAATGTATTGTATGAAAATCCTGGTTCACCGAATCATTGGATAAAATTAAAATTGGAAGGCGTTGAGTCAAACAAAGCAGCTATTGGCAGTCGAATAAAAGTAAATGTACAAACCCCCACGGGAGAAAGAAATATTTATACCACCGTCACATCAGGAGGCAGCTTTGGGGCCTCGACATTGAGAAGAGAAATTGGTATTGGTGATGCCGAAAAGATTAATTATACAGAAATAACTTGGTCGGGCAGTGGAAAGGTTCAAAAAATATACGACCTCAAAATCGACAGCTTTTACAAAATTACGGAAGGCAAAGAAACCGCCCTAGAAGTAAAAATTTCAAGCTTCGTTTTACACCCTGAAAAAAGAACCCTTCAACACGAGCATGAGTAAACAAATGAAATTGCACCCTGTATATGTTAAAATATAATTTAAAAAACAGATTCTCTTTTTTGATAAAAATTAACAAAAAATCTTTTTCTTATAAATAGTCGTTAATTACCATCAATCTGTTTGTGCTGAAAAAAAGGCAGGGTATTGATGAAGAAAATTTGAAATTGGTTTCTGCTTTTTGATTCCAAAACTTGTTTCATGATGCCTATTTCCAATTTAAAATTGTCGGTAAACATATAACCCAAGCCGCCAAACAAGCGATTACGGTCAAAGTAAGAGGAATGGGTATTGATAAAAATTTCATTGTAAGCGGAGAAATAGATTGCATTTCTTTTTAATTGTTTTGCATTTAGAGGAACATTCAAAGAAAGAAAATATCTGAATCGAAATTTAAAGTCTGCGCCCAACCACCTTTCCTCAAAGCGATAGCGGTGGCTAAAATAAAAAAAACCTTCTTGTTGTTTGATTAAAAATTGTTGAAAAATACGATTTTCACTGCTATTGATTTTATCAGAAAACCCAGTTTTATATGACTCTGATAAAACATGGGCATAGCCGAATAAAAAATTAGCTTTGGGTGAGAGGTCATAACCTATGCCGGTACGCAACAGAAGTTGTTCGAGATCCCCGCCAAAATTATAATTTCGATATTGTATTTCACTCAGAAAGGTAAATTTAGCACCCATCTTTTGGTTCCCTAAATAGGTATACCAGGCACCGGTATTGCTCTTCTGAGAAAAAGCCCACAAAGGCAGAAACGCAAAAAAGAAAAATATTTTTTTTACCATACTTGAAACATCAATTTGTAAAAGAGAATTCTTCTTTATAAAGAAAAACACGCAGAAAACGCTAATTCTCTATACAAAAAAGCCTTATACGGAAATTCTTGAAACAGGTTTCAGCTTTTTCACATAAAAAGCATAAAAGAATATGGTCAACAAAATCATTTCAAAACCATAAACCACATCTTCAATCGGAATGCTCAGCAAGCGAATACCTAGATTTCTAGAATCGTTATACCAAACAACGGGCTCTTCTAATCCGGTACCGGTTAATATTCCATTTACAATAAAAAAGGGAATCAGCAAGATAGGATAAATACGCCATAATTTCCCAATCCAGTTTACGCGCAATGCAAACTGCATAAAAGACAAAATGAAAGCAGTAGAGATGAACGTGCATGAGGTATAGTATTGGTTTAGAAATTTAATTCCCATGACTAAAAACAAGATAGATAACATGGAAACTATAGCATTCGTTGTTTAGGTCTTCAAATCCTAGACAAAAAAACACCCACAAAGATATGAGATAGAAAGCGGCCTTCAGGTTTTTGTGAAATTGTATTTTGGGATGAAAAGAAAAAGCAACTGCCACAGAAAATAAATCAATTAAAAGATATAGAGATTTTATTTTTACAGATTTGTAGCATTCTTTTTAAAATATTTGAAAGGCACCCAAAGCATCCCGAAACATTCTCCGTCATGTTTACCAAGGTGTTTGTGATGCATTTTATGTGCTCTGCGTATGGCTTTAAAATAGAGATTATCTGAA
>CANKSK010000139.1 GCA_947485425.1 Bacteroidota bacterium
TACCGCCACTTTCACCTCCTGAAGCTTCTTTGCATATTTCTGGTGAATTAAAAATTAGAATTAACAAACTCTTTTTAATCGGAAATAGCAAACAAGAAACCACCACTTTTCGCATACGAATGAAAGACAAAGCCGGTAATTGGAGTAATGAAATTACAACTTCGGTAGTCGTAATTGATAGCATTTAACTCTATAATCAAAAAGAATTGTATGCCGAATAGCATCAAGGGATATCTCATTATTTTCTTTTTCTTTATCAGCACCATTTTTGTTGTTGGGCAGGTACCACAGTTTAATATGATGGATACCACGGTGTATATTTGTAAAGGCGATTTATTTGATAGTGGGGGGCCGGGCAAGATTTATGGTAACAATGAAAATAAAGTTTTTCGCATTTGCACAGGCAGTCCTATTTCAATGTCTTTCACAACAGCCTTCTGTGTGGAAACCAATTTTGATAAGCTGCAGTTTTTTGATGGAATGGATACCCTTACAAATCCTATAGGACCGGCATATTCCGGTAATTTGCCTCCACCAACCATTGTGGCCACAAGCGGTTGCTTAACGGTTCATTTTGTTTCTGACAGCAATGTGGCATATTGCGGATGGCAAGCACATTGGACCGCACCAGTCATTCCACCGGTGCCTCCTGTTGCTGTGGTTTCTCCCACGCCAGTATGCAATTCAATTCATGTCAATCTGGCTTTGAATAAGCCCGTTCGCTGCGATTCTCTTCGAGCAGCTGATTTCAGCATTAGCGGGCCTCTGCCTGTGAAGGTGATTCAGGCTTCTGCTCTTTCTTGTGTAAACAATATGACCTCCCTTGTTCAGCTTACTGTGGATAAGCCCATTACGCAGAGTTGCAATTATGATATAGACTATATTTGTCGCCTTCATGATAATTGCGACAGCATTTGGCGGTTTGTGGTTAAAACAAATTTTTTTGTCAACACCTGTCCTTTTGTCGTTACCTTAATCGCTGCTGATGATACCATTTGTCCTGGTTCATGCACAAATATCAAAGCAATTGTTTCAGGGTGTCAAAAATACACATATACCTGGAGCAATGGTATGCCTTCAGGTCCTGGACCTTTTCAGGTTTGTCCTTCATCTACAAGTATCTATTCTGTAACGGTAAAAGATAGCAGTGGGATGGGTTTTGTTGCCAATGCATCACATACCATTTCGGTGTTAAATCCCAAAATAGGTGTGCCTAATTTAATCGTTTGTCAGTCCGACACTGCATTTGTTATTCCTGCCTCACCACCCGGTGGCTATTGGATAGGGGCGGGTATGACTGATACCCTTGCCGGTATTTTTACCCCAGATTCTGCCGGGCCCGGGAATCACTATGTCAAATATGTGCTTGGTAAGCTATGTCGGGATAGTATTCAGATTAAAGTAAAACCCATCAACGTAGGCATCAATGATGCCGCATGTCCTTTTTCATCACCTTTTTTTGTGTCAGATTACAAACCCCTCGGTGGGCTTTGGAGTGGTGATTCCATTCAGCCCAACGGTTTATTTACACCTGCAGATACTGGAGTTTATCATGTAACCTATCATTTTCACGGTTGTAGTGAGACCAAAAATATTTATGTCAATCAGATTCATACCCATACCACCGATACCATCTGTCAATCGGTACGACCTTTTTCATTGTCTTTCTATCCTCCCGGGGGAAGATGGTATGGTCCCGGTATTACCGATACGCTGAAAGGTATTTTTACGCCGGATGCTGCCGGTGGAGGTTTGCAAAAACCTGTTTATTATTTGCATGGATGTAGAGATACTTTGCCTATTTTTATCAAAGCCATTCAGGCAGGGTATAGTTTTTCTGCATGTCCTTTGCAACCTGCCTTTCCAATAACGCCTCCTGCTTCACCTTCTGGTGGTTTATGGTCTGGCGTAGGAATTACAAATCCCATGAGTGGCATGTATGATCCCTCAAAAGCGGCAAGCATTGTTGTGGATATGCTGAACTATCAATTGCCGAACGGATGCATTGATACCTTATATGCCTATGTGGTACAAACGAAACTATATGTTGATAGTCTGTTTTTTTGTGCAGGCAATAATAAATTGATGCTAAATTATGCCAATACCTATCGCACTCCAGGTGGTGGTACTTGGACAGGTAATGGGGTTATTCAAATCAATGGTGATAATTATTTTGATCCTAGCATAGCCGGCCCCGGTGTGCATAAGCTTACCTACCTGGTAAATACCTGTGCGGATAGCCTTTATGCTGTTGTTTATCCTTCCTTGCATGTTACCGATACACTATTATGTACCATAACCCCACCGCTGCAATTGCAGATGATGCCTGCAGGTGGTTATTGGCAGGGGAATGGCATCATTGATTCTGTGTCCGGTATTTTTAATCCGGCCCTTGCCGGGGCCGGCATACATTACATTCGTTTTGTAAACCCTGTATGCACGGACTCTGCTCGAATCCGTGTGTATACTTTTGTGCCCGCAGCAATAAATGGTTTGGATAGTATCTATTGCTTTTTGGATACCAATCTGAGTGTAAGCGTATCTCCGCAAGGTGGTTCTTTATATATGGATTCCAATCTCCTTGCTAGCGGATTTAACCCATTAAAAGCCGGTGCGGGCTACCATACTTTGTCCTATACTTTTGGCACTGGAAGTTGCATCACAACAGATGTTTTTAAAATTCATGTCTTGCCTCCCCTCACTACCCATGTAAGCGTGAGCAAGGATACCATTTGTAAAGGAGACGGGGCTACTATTCTTGTTACCCCTTCCGGTGGTAAATCAGGTTCTGCAATCACCTATCAATGGAGTCATGGTCTATTTCCTGTCAGCTCACATACCGTCAGTCCTTCAACATCTACGATGTATACCATCATCACTTCTGATGGATGCTCAGAGCCCGTTACTGATTCGGTGTATATTTATGCAAATCCTGTTTTTACCGTGCATTTCGAAAGCAGTAGTATTGATTGTTATGGTACAAAGGCTTATGCCAAAGCCATTGTTATCGGCAACAATACCTATGAAGTGGAGTGGGGAACCTCACCGGTTAAAAAAGGTGACAGTATTTTGGTCAATAATGGAAAGCGATATACGGTTACCATTTTAGATACACTTACAGGGTGTCATTTAGACACACTTATCGATATTCCCGGTTTTAGTGTCATGAAGGCTCTTTTTTCTGTGAATCCAGATATGGATTGTATTTCACAAGAGGAAAATCCGGTAACCTTTATTGATGTGTCTAGAAATGTGCTTCATGGATTGTGGGATTTTGGCAATGGGCAAACACTTTCATATGTGAAAGGTCAAAATCCTCAGGTGGAATATGCGCCCGGAAATTATACCATTACCCTGAATACCTCTAATGAGGGGGGGTGTACCGACTCTTATCGGGTGGATATTTGTGTCTTTGGACCAGAATCTATTTTTGTTCCTGATGCCTTTTCGCCCAACAATGATGGTCAAAATGATGTGCTTTATGTCAGAGGTTCTGGCATACAAAAGTTGAATTTTCGCATCTACGACCGTTGGGGTGAAAATGTTTTTTATACCGATCGCCCTGAAATGGGATGGGATGGAAACTACAGAGGACAAATGATGAATACAGGGGTATATTATTATTATCTAGAGGCGACCCTATTCAATAACAAAGAAGTTTTTATGAAAGGTGATATTTCAATCATTAAATAATTTGAGCGCAAAAAAAAATATAACAACCTATTTTTTCTCTTTCAAGAGGAGGGGAAGGAGTGTGTTTGTTTTTTCAAAAACAAAAGTATGGCTGTTGTGGTTCTTCTTTTCTTTTCTTATCCATCATTCCATAAAGGCTCAAGATATTTCTTTTTCTCAATTTTTTATTTCTCCACTGTATCTAAATCCTGCCTCTGCCGGTGATGGGGAAACCGAATATCGCTTTAGCAGTCAATATCGCAATCAATGGAATGGCTTGGGTTTTCCTTACAGGACCATGCAGGCATCAGGAGATTTTAGTTTGTTTAAGGATGATTGGAAAAAGGGCTTTCCTGCTTGTGGTATTTCATTTTACAGTGATCAGGCAGGTAAATCTAAAATGGGTATCACAGAGATACAGCTTACAGGTTCTTATACCATTCATTTGGATGAAGATCAAACGCTAAGCAGTGGCTTGCAAGTGGCTTATGTTCAGCGGAGCGTGGATATCTCAAATTTGAAATGGGATAATCAATACAACGGCATGACTTACGATCCTGCTTTGTCAAGTGGTGAATCGGCAATGGCAGAACCATTTTCTTATGTGGATTTGGGCGCTGGTTTTTTATGGAAATACCAAGCATATGAGGATTTGAAATACCATATAGGCATTGCCGGTTTTCATTTGAACAATCCTCCTCAGTCCTTTTACAATAGTGCATCTGATCGCTTGCATATGCGATTTGTGTTGAATGCAGGCAGTGAAATAAAATGGAAGGAGAAAAGAATGTCGATATTACCCAAAATGCTATTCATCCGTCAGGGTGGGGCGATGAATCTTTCCGCCGGTGGTCTTTTTAAATATTTGGTAGGTATGGAGTCAAGATATACGGAGGCATATACGGCATCTGCCGTTTCTTTTGGAGGCTTATACCGATGGGCAGATGCATTCTCTTTGCAAGCTTTTTTTGA
>CANKSK010000140.1 GCA_947485425.1 Bacteroidota bacterium
AATTATTTCAACTTTATCACCGACGAAAAAGAGCGCGTTGATTTGATTTATCAGTCGCAGCTGCAGGGCAAAAATTTTGCCGAACTCCTTGCCGATACCCGGGGAAAAGATCAGCAGTTTCATTATACCACAACGGGCATTCACAAAGACGACCTGGTATTTACCATCCGTGATTTTTCACTGAAAAAAACCGGTTCCCAAGGCCAGCAGAAGTCCTTTCTGATTGCGCTGAAGTTGGCACAATTTGATTTCATCAGAATTGAAAAGAAAATGAAACCCATTTTATTGTTGGATGATATCTTTGATAAATTAGATTTAAAGCGCGTCAGAAGAATTATAGAGCTGGTAAACAGCGATGGCTTTGGACAGATTTTTATCACCGATGCCCATCCGGAAAGAATTGTTTCCATTTTCTCGGAAATCAAACAAGAAGTAAAGACTTTTCTGATTAAAAATGGAAGCGGAACAGATGTACATGCAATGAATGCCAAAGCACCCTTATCATGAAAAAAAGCAATGAACAAAGTCTAGGGCAGGTTATTGAAGAGCTTTTGGTGGCTTACAAGCTGAAATCGAAGCTGAATGAATTTCGTTTGATTGATTCCTGGGAAAAAATAATGGGTTCAGCCATTGCCAAGCGGACCGAAGAACTTTATATTCAAAAGAAGGTACTTTATATTCGACTGAATTCTGCTGTATTGAGGGAGGAATTGTTTTCCGCCCGCGATAAAATCATGCACATGTTGAACGAAGAAGCTGGAAATCAGGTGATTGAGGAGATTTTTTTCAAGTAAAAAGCCCCAATTACTTGCTGAACATCATTTTTAGGGCCAGGGCAATGATGATGACGCCAAAAACTTTTTTAATGATTTCAGGAGAGACACTCAAAGCCAGGCGAGAGCCAAAATATCCGCCAATGACAAAAGAAAGGGCGAGAATAACGCCACTATTCATATCTACAAGTCCTTTTTTGTAATAGTTGATGACTGCCAGAATGCCGATGGGTGGAATCATCATGGCCAAAGTAGTTCCCTGCGCCATATGCTGCGACATCCCTAGGATAAAAACCAGGGCCGGAACAATGATTACGCCGCCGCCCAAGCCGACAAATCCACTAAATCCGCCTGCAATTACGCCTATCAGTATGAGAATCAAGATGGTACTCATACTCATTTTAATTTTTTCATCATTCAATGTATGCCGAACTTCGTTGGTGAAATACAAAAATACCTATTTTTGTCCGAATGATGTAATTATTAATCACTATTTTGCAATAAATTAAACCAAATGGTGTTAGGTTTCGTAAAAAAAAGGTTAGCTAAAAAACATATGAGGGTATTATTTCTATTTACGGCATTGCTCATGGGTGGTTTGAGTGCATTTTCTCAAACCAAATACAGCAATGAATTTTTGTCTATTGGGGTGGGAGCCCGAGCCTTGGGGATGTCAAATGCCCAGGTAGCGAGTGTAAATGATGCCACAGCAGGCTTTTGGAACCCTGCCGGGCTGATAGGCGTGAAAAGCAATATCCAATTGGGAGCGATGCATTCTTCTTGGTTTGCTAGTACGGCGGCCTATGATTATGTAACCCTTGCCCTTCCTGTTGATGCCACCAGTACAGCCTGTTTTTCCATGATTCGCTTTGGTGTAGATGACATTCCGGATACTTCTGAACTCATTGATCCCAGCGGACAAGTCAATTATGATAAAATCAAGTCTTTTTCTGCTGCTGATTATGCCTTTTTATTTTCCTATGGAAAGAAAACAAAGATTGAGGGCTTGAGTATTGGCGGAACGGCCAAGGTCATCAGAAGAGTGATTGGTGAATTTGCGGGTGCTTGGGGCTTTGGATTTGATGCAGGGGCGCAGTATAAAAGAGGAAATTGGAATTTTGGGGTGCTGGGCAAAGACATTACCACCACTTTTAATGCTTGGAATTTTAACCTCAGCGACCGCATGAAGGAAACATTTACCAAGACCAACAATGTGATTCCTGAAAATTCTCTAGAAATTACTTTACCCAAGCTGATTGCAGGGTGCAGCTATAAGAAAACTTTTGCCGGTGATTTCTCTGCACTGGCCGCCATGGATATGGATATTACCTTTGACGGACGGAGGAATGTGTTGATTGGCACCAAAGCCATGAGTATTGATCCGCATCCGGGCATTGAGCTGGGCTATGCGGAGATGATCTATCTACGTGCAGGGATGCTAAACTTCCAACAAATCAAAGAATTTGACGGATCCAAATCTTTGAGTTTTCAGCCTAGCTTTGGTTTGGGCTTAAAGATTAAAAATTTTCATCTGGAGTATGCCCTAAGCAGCTTTGGAAGCATCGGACAAATGCCCTATTCCAATGTGTTTTCCTTAAAAATTGATTTCTTTAAGCGCAAATGAGCAAGAAATTCTACATTCTCATTTCCATTTCATTCGCATTGACCTTTACAAAGGTCTGCTCGCAGACCTTATTTGGCAATGAATGGATCAACTTTGCCTCGGGACAGAAATATTCCAGTCAGCAATATTTTAAGATTCCTGTTGTTGCAGATGGGTTATACCGCATCAGCTATAGCGAGATGACCAAAGCAGGCATACCGGCCTCGCAGATTTTTCCTGACGAAGTACAAATTTTTTTTAAAGGTGTAGAGCAAAGTATTTTCATCAAACACCAAACATCCGGAAAATTTAGTCCCGGCGATTACATCGAATTTTTCGGCCGTAAAAATGATGGGTGGTATGACAAAAACCTCTACAAAGACAAGTATGGTAATCCAGCGCCCTCCGGTCAGGTAAACCCCTATTACAGCTTGGTTACGGATACCTCCATGTATTTTTTCACCTGGAAACCCGGCTCATCGGGCAACAAAAGAATGATTTTGGAAACAGATACCTCTTTTGCCGGAAAAACGCCGCTGACCTATTTCAATACCGAGGTGCGCAATATTTTCACCAACCATTATGCAGAAGGAGAAACCTATGCATCGGATAAAATCAGCAGTCCGGATTATGTGATTGCAGAAGGTTGGGTTTCTGATATCATTGGACTGGGATCCTCCCTTTCACAGCCGCTCTTGCATCCCAACGCATATACGGCAGGACCTGCGGCCACGATAAATGCGGTTGTAGTGGGTGCCGGGGATGCTCCTTTTTATGGAAAAAATCACCATACCAAAATCAATCTGAACAATGTAACCCTTTGGGATACCCTTTTTTGGGGCTATGATATGCTCAAGCTGCAAACACAAATTTCTGCAGCACAGTTATCCGCAGCCTCTTCTCCCCTTTCGATATCCTCTCTAGGACAGCCGGGATTGAGCATTGACAACATTGCCGTTGCGTATGCCAATTTAAAATATCCGCATACCCTGAATTTTTCAGGGGAAAATGCAACTGCCTATTCAATGATCATTGAAAATACTTTACAAACCAAAGAATTTTTAGACATCAGCAACTTCAATACCAACGGTACTTCGCCCATCTTGTTGTGCTTTTCAAATGACACGATCCGAAGAATTCCCCTGCTTACCCAAGGATCGCAAATACGCGGATTGGTTCCGGTTACGGGGATAGCAAACGAATGTTTTTTGAGTTCCGAGTCGCAGGTAAAAAGCACAGGGCTTATTCGGGCAGTAGGCAACGACCCGGTAAATTTTGCCCGGTTTACCAACTTTGAGGCCAACGGCATCAATATGGATTTTGTGATGATAGGCCATAAGAAGCTGATGAATGCCGTAAACTTATACCGTCTGTATCGCAGTGGAAAAAATCAGGTATTGGTCGCCGACATCAGCGAATTGTATGAACAATTTGGCTATGGGATAGAACACCATCCTTTGTCCATCAGGAATTTTTGTGCTTTTCTTCTTAAAAAATCCAATCCAAGCACGCAGCCCAAATATCTTTTTCTTGTGGGAAAAGGTCTTGAAAACTATGATGGACAAAAGGTAAGAAAAGACCCGCAACTTTTTTCTGCCAATCTCATTCCACCGTATGGTTATCCGGGTTCAGACAATTTGTATACAGCAGGCTTGGATACGACCCTACATGAACCTGCTCTAGCCACCGGCAGGCTTTCAGCCAAAAGCAATATAGAGGTAGAAGGGTATCTGAACAAAATCATCGCCTTTGAGCAACAGCCCATTGATGAGTGGATGAAAAATGTTCTTCATTTTGGCGGTGGTGCCAATGCCGGCGAGCAGGAATCCATCAAGGGGGTGATGAATACATGGGCAGATACTGTTCAAGGGCCGCATTTTGGAGGGCATGTAACGAGTTTTTTCAAGACCAATGACGATCCCATCCAACCGGTAGTAAGTTCCAACCTGCATGCGCTAATTGACAATGGAGTAAGCATGATTACTTTTTTTGGACATGCATACAATTCCGGATTCGATCAAGACATCGATTTGCCATCCAATTATAAAAATTACGGGAAGTATCCTTTGATATTGGCAAACTCTTGTCTGATAGGAGACATGTTTCTATCAAACAATGCGAGTACCAGTGAATCCTATGTATTGCTTCCGGGCTTGGGTTCTATTGGGTTTATTGCCTCCACCACCTATGGCTTTCCTAGCCCTTTGGCAGCGTATTCTACAGAACTGTATAAGCATATCT
>CANKSK010000141.1 GCA_947485425.1 Bacteroidota bacterium
TATTAACTACTGACTTTTCAATTTTTTTATAGTGTTACACATAACGCTAGAAAAACAATAGCGGGAAAATATATTGCTTATAATCTCCGGCATCAATGGTTCCACGAAGTACTTTGGCAGCACCCAAGAGATATTTTTCTAGTTCTTGTTGTGTCATGATATTAATAAGTTTATACGTTGTATGATCAAATTTTTGTACTGTATTTTATTATTATCATTTAAAAAGGAGATATCAATGAGTTGGATAGCTTTTGGTAACCATGTGACCAGTTTCTTGAAAACGGAGTTGATTTGCTTTTCATTCAATTTCAAAATCTCCCCAAACCTATTAAAATTCTCCTTATTAAAATTTTTCTTTTTACCTTCAAATAAAAGTGCAGTTTCATCCATATCATTTGGCAAGATGATTTTTACATTTAACAAATCATACGCTGGAGATAGCACCCAGCCGATATCTGACAACCACATAGAGAAATTTTTTAAGTGCATATCGTTATTGCCGATGATGTAGTTAAAAACTGTCAATTCAAAAAATCGCAACTTATCCAATAAAGTATTAGCCGACAATTCACCAATGGTTTTTCCAAGTGTTTCCATGGTGCCCTTGTATTTGTCTTCCAATTCAAGAATTTGCAGGAAGTCGATCATGTGATTTTTTGATCCGTCTTGGTTCCGATCAATTCGTTTGGTGATATAACACAATTCACCGGAGGCTAAGCGAATCATATTTGCTGGCACAATATCTATTTTCATTAATGCAGCTAACTTCATGGAAAGATGTTCGTTCTCCGGCATCTGTGAGTATTGTGCATTTTGAGGTTTCAAAATATAATTACCATCCAATGCATCCATAATGGTTAAGCGACCTTGATGGCCATTTTCCAATTCTTTTTTAATCCATCCTAATGATAATTTGGGTTGAACACCCGGAACTGTTATGGATAACTCTGTGGCTTCTTTTGCCAATTTTTCCATTTCAGATAATTGATAAGGTAAATCCGGAGCATATTCGGTTCCATAAAAGGCTTTACTGCACTTCGGGTGATAATCACCTGTATACATTGTATCCAACTCCTTATAACAGTACAAACATTTACGCATTTGCCGGCTCATTAAAAGGGTGAATACTTACAGCTCCTATGGTATTTTGACAACATGCAAGTAGAAGCCCCATGCGATCATTCTTATTGATTTTCCAGCTTTCTACTGCAATATTTAACAGCCAGCCCTCAGGAATAAGCCCATCAAAAAACGGGAATAATCTTTTGCTTATATAGGGTTGTGCAGATACCGGCATTTGAAAGGCGATAAATTGACGTGGGTATTTTAGAATATACTTTTCATCATACACATAAAGATATTCTCCATGGTCATCCTCGGTTAAAATACCGGCTAGTTCATTGTTGTATTTAACTAATCCTTGTCGCATCTTTCTCGTTTGTTGGTACTAATACATGGCCAAATAGGCTCAAAACCTGATTTACTTTTGATAAGCTAAGATTTTCTTTGCCTTGTTCTATTTTTCTGATTACCGTAAGAGCAACTCCGGCTTTCTCAGCAAACTCTTCCTGGGTTAAGCCCAATTGTTTGCGTTTGTTTTTTACAAATTCGGATAATCGATTCATTTTATATGTATTTGCATACAAAAGTAGTAAATAATATTAAAGTATATGCATTTGCGTATAAAATTACAAATAATATCAATTTTATATGCTTTTAAATATAATTAAGTAAAATTGATTTGAATTTTTCTTCCGCCTTCAGGCTATCGTTCCAAGCTGTTTTCAAATCAGCCAAAGCCACTTCTACCGAAGGCAAAGTATCTTCGATCACTTTTTCTAAATACAATGGAATATTAAGGTTGTAATCATTTTCAGCAATGTCTTTTAGCGAAGCAAGCTTTGTGTAATTCTCAACTTCTTTAAAGTTGGTATACCAATCAAAGAATTGTTTTACATGTTGTGGCTCGAGGAAATTTTGTGCACGTCCCACACGCACTTGATCGGAGCCATCGATAAATAAAACCTTACCTTTTTTCTCAGCCGGTTTATTTTGTTTGAATACCATGACGCAGGCGGCCAACTGTGTTCCGTAAAAAATATTTGATCCCAATCCAATAACGGCCTCCAATAAATCTTGCTTCAAAAGCTCTTCACGAATTCGTCCTTCAGCACCTTTCCGAAACAAAGCACCGTGAGGCAACACAACAGTCATACGGCCCGTACTATTCATTGATTTTATCATGTGCTGTACCCAGGCCATATCACCATTTCCTTTAGGTGGCACTCCGGCAATATTTCTGCCGAATGGATCATTTACCCAATTTTCGTTACCCCAATCATCTAATGAAAATGGAGGGTTTTCAATAACACAATCAAATGTTTTTAATCCATCTGCTGCAAAAAACGCAGGATTTCGAAGTGTATCAACACGCACAATACTAAAATCTTCAATGCCATGCAATGGAACTAGAAGTCAAATTCTTTTCTTGTCCGTAAAGCGTTAGTGTTCTATAATCTTCTTTACTTGCTTGCAAATGATTTACACTGAAGTGGTCGGGTTTGTTAGGACAACTTTTTAACAAATTTAAGTTTATTTTTAATATTGATGATGATATTACAAGATTTTGCTGGGGGGATATTCATAGGTTTACTTTTGTTAATAATTTACGCAGCCTTTCTGTATACCATTGCTGGTGAACATTTCCCAATAGATGAATGGGTCCGTTTTGAATTGTAAAAGTTGATAAACTCCTTACACAATTCAAATAAATGATTTCCATCAACCGGTGGTTCAAGGTAGATTTTATCATATTTTATTGTTCTAAAGAAGCGCTCAATGTAGACATTGTCGATAGCCCTTCCTTTTCCATCCATGCTGATTTTTATACCATTACACGCTGCAATCCATTCCTCACTGGTGAATTGACTCCCTTGATCTGAATTGATAATTTCAGGCAATCCGTTAATGCTTGATGCTTCCTGAAATGTCTTTACTACCCAGTCAGCTGCCATAGTATTAGAGATACTCCATCCCACAATATACCTACTATAGACATCGATTATCGCACACAGATACATAAACCCATTTCGCATTGGAATGTAGCTTATATCTATCTGCCATACTTGATTAGGCTTCGTAATCTTCAAGCCCCGCAGAAGATACGGATATTTGTATCTAGTGGGATCAATAACGGTAGTTCGTGGTTTACAATAAATGGCGTAAATGCCCATTGTACGCATTAATGTCCGTGCCTTATCTCTTCCAATAAATATTTTTTCTGCTGCAAGGTCTGAGGCGTATCGCCTAGTCCCACGAGTTGGGTCTTCTAGATACATTTCATCCATCACACGCATGGTAGTCAAATCCTCTTCGCTCACAGAAACAGGCTTGTAATATAAACTACTGCGATTAATATCAAGCATTTTGCATTGTTGTACAATACTGAACTCGGTATCATTCTGATCTACAAGTTCTTTCTTCAGTTCTAAAGGTATCATAGTACCTTTTTTTTTAACCAATTGTTCTCAACCTGCAGTTGTCCAATTTGTTTATACAATTCATCCTTTTCTTTCTCATGATCTTTGGCATCAGCATGATCATCCTTAAATGCCTGTTCCGCATTAGCAAGGAATTCTTTCTTCCAGGCACTTATCTGGTTGGGATGAAGCTTGTGTTTCTCTGCAAGCTCTTGGACTGTTTGACGCTCTTTTAGAGCTTCTAATACAACCTTAGTTTTAAAACTAGCTGTGAATTTTCGTCGGGTCTTTTTCATAATGACAGAAATTTAAGAAATTAATTTTTTCTGTCCTAATTTTCCCTACCACCTCACACATTCCAAAAGCATACCACCTGTTCCACATGCCGGATCATAAACGCTTTCACTTTCATGTGGGTCGAGTATCAAACCTAATAAATGCACAACCGAACGAGGTGTATAAAATTCACCCGCTTTTTTATTCGTTAAATCGGCAAAGTGTGTAATCAAGTATTCGTATGCTTGGACGAGAACGTCTGGATCAACCAATGAGTTGGATAAACTATATTGAGAAAAATGTTCAATTAGATCAATTGACAGAAATTTAAAAAATCAATTTTTCTGTCCTAATTTTCCGCACCACTTCACCCCGCCAATTGCCAATGTGCTTTTATGCCATGTGCAATTTATAATTTATTTTTTTTAATTTCATTTCTTCAGTGTATCGATCATCATAACATCTCAACTTTCCTTCTATATTTAATATTTGTTCATCAATCGTACCAAGTTTCTGCCCTATACTTTTTCTTAGGTCTTCATCAGATAAATTAAGTAGGTGTTTGATAAATTGGTCATTTGTGATTGATAATATGTTTTTCAGCCAAAATCTGAAATCATCTTCTCCTCCTCTATAACTTACATCCTCTAATATTCTTCTTACGGAATCCCATCCTTGCTCGGTTATAATAAAATTAATACCTAAATCAGCAGCTAATAATGGATATAAAATAGTTGGAACACTTTTTTCATAACCAATACCCATACCATTGGTTATGCCATCACATATTGCATAAACAACAGGTGTTTTTATTTTATTAACCACTAATTCTTTAAGTATTTCTTCATTATAATA